>DAOUGF010000774.1:0-5185 GCA_034429295.1 Chloroflexaceae bacterium | reverse complement strand
CCCTGCTGCCCGCGCCGCTGATGTTGCAGCAGGCCGGGCGCCTCGGTGCGCTGCGGACCCACAGCCGCGCGCTGCTGGTGGTGGGTCGCGGCGCCGTGCTGGCCACGCCCGTACTGCTGGTCTTCACCGGGCTGCTCGCTCTGGCCGACAGCATCTTCGCCAGCTATGTGAGCGACCTGCTGCGGCTCCAGCTGCCCTTCGACCTCGAGCTGGTCGGTGGCCACCTCGCGCTCATCGGTGTGGTGGCCTGGGGCGCCGCGGGCGGTCTGCTCGTCGCCCTGCGGGAGCGGCCCGCCGGCGATCTGCTCGGCCCGCCAGCGGAGCTGCCGGCCGAGGGCGAGACGCAGCGGCTGCGGGCTATCCCCTCGCTGCGCTTCCTCGGCTGGGGCGAGGCGCTCACGGTGCTCACGCTGGTGGATCTGCTCTTCGGCGCCTTCATGCTCGTGCAGGGCGCGTACCTCTTCGGCGGCCTCGATACCCTGGAGCGCACGGGGATGACCTTCGCCCAATACGCCCGGCGCGGCTTCTTCGAGCTGGTGACGGTGGCCTGCCTCGCCCTCGGGCTGCTCTGGGCGCTGGCGACGGTAACGCGGCGCGAGAGCGCGTGGCAGCGGCGGGCCTTCGTGGGGGCCTGCGGGGCGATGGTGGCCCTGGTGCTGGGGATGCTCGCCTCGGCGGCGCTGCGCATGTGGCTCTACGAGCAAGCCTACGGCTTCACCACCCTGCGCCTGCTCACCCACAGCTGGATGGCCTGGCTGGCGATCGTGCTGCTGCTCTTCCTGGTCGCTCTGGTCTGCGACCGCCCCCGCTGGTTCAGCATGGGGCTGCTCGCCGCCGCCGCGGCCTACGTGCTGGCGCTGAACCTGCTCAACCCGGACGCCATGATCGTCCGCGAGAATCTGGCCCGCTACAAGCTCACCGGCGACCTCGATACCTACTATCTCACCACGCTCTCCGCCGATGCAGCTCCGGCCCTCGCCGCCGCCCTGCCCGAGCTTGGCGAGCATCAGGTCGTAGTGGCCGAGCATCTGCGTGAGCTGCGGGACGAGTTGCTCCGCGCCGCCGAGCGCGACGGGCTGCCGGGCTGGAACCTCGGACGCGCCCGCGCGATTCGGGCGGCGCCATTGTAATTGTGTAATCCTAGATCACTGCCGCAGTTCTTCACAATTGCTTCACACGCGCCGGCTAGACTCTGTGTATCGGGGCGGGGACGAGAAGAATCTCGCGACAAGGAGGGACACGATGCACAAGTTTGGCTGGCTGCTGATCGGCTTCGGGGCGCTGATGCTGCTCTCGCGGGGTGGGGCGGGCTTCCTGCTCTTCCCGCTCTTCTTCTTCTGGCCGTTCCTGCTCGGCGCGTTGCTCTTCGGCCTCTTCGCCCGAGGCCCTTGGGCCTGCGGCGTGGGCGGCGGACCGCGCAGTTACTACTGGCGGGGCCGCCACGGCTACTATGGCCACCCCCGGCGCGACTCGAGCGCGGGGCGCGGCCCGGAGCATTGGGACGAGGAGCGCGACGAGGCGCCCCGCGCCAACACCGGCGAGACGATCAGATTGTAGATTGCAGATCTCCGCGGCGTAAATAGACCCACGTGTGTCGTTCGGAACGTACGGCCGAAGCATTCGCCCAAGTCGCTCGCGTGGTACAGGTACTGTTCGGGGCGAATGCTTCGGCCCTACGGGCCTACCGAAAGATCTCTGTGGTTCTATCTAGAGCGCGGATATAATTGCCGGCTGGCATTGCGAATCGCTCGCCTGCGACTATAGCGCGCTAACGCTTGCGGTGCCTTCACCCTTATCTGCGATCAGCAATCGTTACGGCCGCAGCTCGGCCCCGAGCCTGCCGAGCTGCACGCGGCTGGCGGCCGGCAGGTCGGGATGCTCCTCGAAGCGGCTGCGCTCGAAGTACTGGACGGTGAGGGTGCGGCCGCCCTCCACCTGCTCCGGCCCCGGCTCGCTGATCGGGTAGCCGAAGACCGGGAGGCCGCCGTTGCGCTCCCAGAAGGCACGGAAGGGTGGGCAGAGGCTGTGGCCTGTCTCGGGGAAGAAGCGGCAGCCCGCGGCGGGCGGCCCGTTCACCTTCGGCAGGGTTTGCCAATCAACCCCGCGCCTGGCGAGATACTCGACGCCGAGTAGGCCGCTGAGCACATCGTAGGGCGGGGTGTTCTCGGGGTGGTGCTCGAGGCGGTTACGTTCGAACCATTGCACCCGGCGCTCGCGCCCATCGGCGCCGCGCTCCACCCGCTCCTCCGTGAGCGGTAACCCCAGCACGGTGAGGCCGCCGCCTTGCTCCCAAGCCCGCAGGAAGGGGTCGCGCACGGCCAGGCCGGTCTCGGCGAAGGCGCGGACGCGCCCGGCGTTCTGCCGCACGTAGATCGGGCGCTCGCCGACGGTGAGGCGGGCGCTGCCGCCGGCCAGGACCCGCTCGCCGCCGTCGCGATCCACCAGAGCCGCGCTCAGGCCGGGCGTGAGGGGCAGTTCCACGGTGCGCTGGCCGCTGATGCTCCAGAGCACATCCACGCTGCCGCGCTCGCCGAGGCTGAAGCGGTAGTTCGCCAGCACGCCGGGGCGGTGGAGCGGCCCGGTGCCCTGGTAGCGTGCGAACTGCAGCTGGGCGACCATGGCGCCGTAGGCGAGGTAGGCCGGCTTCGGGTTGAGAGTGTCGTAGAGGATGGCGGCCGGGCCCCAAGGCTGCTGGGCGCCGCCGAATTTGTCCTCGAATTGGAAGTAGCTCACGTGCTCTACGCCGGCTGCCGCGGCGAGCACGAAGGTGCGCACCATATAGTCGGCCTGCTGCTCCTCGCTCTTGGCGAATTGGGGCGCGCAGGCGCCGCCGCAGGTGCTCCAGCCCACCTCGGTGATCCAGATGGGCTTGCCGCCGCCGCGCGCCGCCACCCAACCCTTCGCCAGGTTGATGCGGCCCGGGATGGTGACGTCGAAGCGCTCGCGGGGGTTGATCAGGCTGGGGTCGTCGGGGGCGTGGTCGATCAGCCAGGGGTGGATGGAGAGGGCGTCGAAGCTGTCCCAACCAGCGAGTTCCACCACGCGGTCCATAAACGCGCCCTGGCCCACGCCGTCGAAGACGTAGACGCCGCCGTTGAGCACGATGGCCGTCGGGTCGGCGGCCTTGATGGCGTCGTAGGCCTTGCGCAGCATCAGGGCATAGGCGCCGGGGTCGGCCTTCGGCAGCCAAGTGCCGTCCATGTCGGGCTCGTTCCAGATCTCCCAGGCGGCCACGCGGGGCGAGCCGGGAGCGTCGCGGTAGCCGTCGCCGTCGTAGCGCTCCACCACGCGGGCGGCCCAGCTGGCGTAGGCGTCCATATTCGTCGGCGCGCACCAGTAGTCGGGCTGGCCGGTGTCAGCCGCGTAGCGCACGCAGCCGGGGTCGCGATACTCCTTCGGTGTGGTGAGGAGCATGCCAATAATGCCGATCCCAGCGTCGGCGAGCATGCCGATGCGGCGGTCGTAGAAGCGATTCTCGTCCTCGCGGCCCCAGCAGGCCCAGCAGATCTCCTCCCGCGTCCAGCGGGCGCCGATCTGGCCGGCGAGGCCCACGAGCGTGGCGGCCTCGGCATCGCTGCGCTCGCGACCGGTGATGTACATGTTGAGCCCGAAGAGCGAGGGGGGGAGGCCGGGCTGGCGGTTCTGGGCCTCGGCGGGCGCCGCGGCCGGCGGCAGCAGGGGCAGCGTGACGAGTAGGAGCAGCAGGGCGAGGCTAAGGCGTGGGATGTGTGTCATTGGTGGGAGTCGGGGTCGGGAGTTAGGAGCCGCCGGCGCTGAAGGCCGGGTCGCGGGATTGTACCATAGCTCTGGGGGATGGGCGGCGCAGAGGCGCGCCGCCCATCCCTGCGCCTGGCGCTAGGCCCTGGGCCGCCGCAGGTTGATGAAGACAAAGGGTTCGGCCATCTCGCACTCCACGCCGCTGGCGCGGGCCAGCTCGCCGTTCTGGCGGGCGATATCGCCGAGCAGCTGGGCGAACTGAGGGAACTGGGCCACCTGGCTGGCGTGGGCCCGCATCGCCTCCACCTTCCGCTCCATATCCTGTGGCTCAAGCGGGACGAACAGGGTCGGCCGATCGGGGCTGGCCAGGTAGATCTCCTGGACGTCGTGGGGCTCGAGGCCCTCGGCGAGCAGCTCGGGCGCGGCGAGCAGCGTGTTGGCGAAGGGCATGATCGCGGCCAACGTCGCCTCGCCCGCCGCTCGATGGTCGGGGTGGTTGGCGTACCACTCACTATAGTAGAAACGCGGGTCGCTGGTGATCACGGCGTCGGGCCGCACCTCGCGGATGACGCGGGCGATCTGGAGGCGCAGCTCGATCGTCGGCATGAGGCGGCCGTCGGGGTGGCCGAGGAAGTGGTAGCTCGCCACGCCGAAGACGGCGCCGGCGGCTCGCTGCTCCGCGCGACGCAGCTCGGCCAGCGCCTCCTGCGAGACGTTCGGGTCGCGGCTGCCGCTGTTGCCGTCGGTGAGCAGGCAGTAGTGGAGCTCCACGCCTTCGCGGGCCCAGCGTGACACCAGGCCGCCGCACATGAACTCGATATCGTCGGGGTGGGCCATCACCGCGAGGGCGCGGCTGGGGTTTTGGGGAATCGACACGGTATTCCTCGCTCGTTGTGCAGTTCAGCGGTCCATAGAGGGACGACCGGCCACCGTCGGGCTGGCGAGGGGCGGTCGTTAGCGCTGCGCGCCGGCTTCGCTAACGCGCCGGTGGTCGTAATAGGATGATCGTGCCGAAGAAGGCGGGCCAGAAGCCATCGACGATAAAGCCGGCGCTCTACGATCGCTCTCGACTATACCATCTTCCCTCAGGCGGTGCCATGACGGCCCGGGGATCTGCAGGGCTGATACAACGTCAGCGGGGCGCTGCCCCGCGCCTCGCCAGGCAGGCTGCCGATGCCCGGCGGGGCGCTGCGCCCCACACCCCGCTTGATTTGTCAGGGGGCGTACGCACGCCCCCCGACACCCCCCGCGCCAGGGGCCTCGCCCCTGGACCCCAAGTAGGAAGCCAGTGCTGTGCCGCCGCTGATCTGCTACCTCGTCTCATCGACGGGCTTGTGCCCTGGCCGAGCGCAGTATCCCTCGCCCGCTGGTTGCGCCCTGTCCGTTACGGCGTGCCGGCGCCAAACTTTCCGGAAGCCGATGTGCGGAGGTGGAGGCACAACCGATGCTTGCACACCTCCCCGGGCGC
>DAOUGF010000773.1:0-6441 GCA_034429295.1 Chloroflexaceae bacterium | reverse complement strand
CAGTTCGAGGAGATCTTTACGCTGGTCGAGGCTGAGGCGGCGCGCGCGCATCTGCTTGCCAGCCTTGTCGCGGCTGTGAGCGACCCGCGCAGCCGCTTGCGGCTGATCATCACGCTGCGCGCTGATTTTTACGACCGCCCACTGCTGTACCCCGGGCTGGCCGACCTGCTGCGGCTCCGCACTGAACTTGTGCTGCCACTCTCGGCGCCCGAGCTGCGCCGGGCCATCGTCGGCCCGGCCGAAGGCGCCGGGCTGGCCGTCGACGCCGATCTGGTCGCGATGATGATCCGGGATGTGAGCGAACAGCCTGGCGGGCTGCCGCTCCTGCAATACACGCTGACCGAGCTCTACGAGCGCAGAGACGGGCCGGCACTGACCATTGAGGACTACCAGGACAGCGGCGGTGTCGTGGGGGCATTGGCGCGGCGGGCCGACTCGATCTATGAGCGCCTGAGCCCCGGCGAGCAGCAGCAGGCACACCGGCTCTTTCTACGTTTGATTACGCCGGGCGAAGGGACCGAGGACACCCGCCGGCGCGTGCGCCTGTCGGAGTTTGCAGCGGGCGACGCGCCTATCAGCCTCGACAATCCTGTTTTTCGCCAGTACGGCAGCTTCAGGCTGCTCACCTTCGACCGCGACCCGCTCACCCGCGAGCCGACTGTGGAGGTGGCGCACGAGGCGCTCATTCGCAGTTGGGGCCGGCTCCGCGACTGGCTAAGGGCCGGGCGCGATGAGCTGCGCATCCAGCGGCGCCTGACCGCCGCCGCTGCCGAGTGGGCGGCCTCCGACCGCGACCCGAGCTACCTCGCCTCAGGGGCACGCCTGCTCCAATTTACGGGGCTGGAGGCCGGCGACACGAGCGCGCTCAACGCGGAGGAGCGCGAGTTCGTCGAAGCCTCGCTGGCTGCCGCGGCTCGGACCGCGGCTATCGAAGAGGAGCGGCGGCAGAGCGAGTTGCGGGCGGCGCAGCAGCTTGCCGCCACCGAGGCCGCCCGCGCGGAGGAGCAGCAGCAGGCGGCGACCAGGCTACGCCAGCGCGCATACGGCCTAGCGGGGGCCCTGACCGCCGCGCTCATCCTGGCAAGCGTCGCGCTCTACTTCGGCGTGATCGCGAGGCGCAACCAGCAGGCCGCCGAAGCCGCCAGCCGGGTTGCCACTTCGCGCGAGCTGGCCGCGGCCGCCATCAACAATCTCGTCGTCGACCCCGAGCGCAGTATCCTCCTTGCCCTGCACGCACTCGAGGTGGACCGTACCCGGCAGGCGAGCGACGCCCTGCACCAGGCCGTCATGGCCTCGCGGGTGCAGCGCGTCATCTCAAACCTTAGCGCAGCGCCGCCCATCCTCACCAACGTGCTCTTCAGCCCGGACGGCGCGTTGGGGGTCGTCTCGCCCCTCAGCTTCACCTCCCCGCTGACGACGACGATCTTCGACACCTCGACGGGCGCCGTGATCTACAGCATCCCCGGGTTCAGCCCCAGCCTAAGCTGGCGCGACGCCAGGCGCCTCGTGACGGAGCATCCCCCTGCCGAGAATCTGACCTTGACCGTCTGGGAGACGGGTGGAACCGAGGCCCGCGCAACGAGCGTCGTCACACTTCCGGTGCCCTTTGCCGAGCTGCTCTGGTACGAGGTCAGCCCCGACTTCACCCTGGTCGCGGTGGACCGCAGGGATGCTCCCGTCATCGTCTACAGCATGGAGGACGGGCGCGAGATCTTTACAACAGATGAGGCCGGATCGGACCTCAGCAGCCCGGCCTTTAGCTCCGACGGCACCTATCTCGCTGCCGCAACCGCGGACTACAAGGTGCAGGTCTGGCAGCTGTCCCCGTCCGGCCCGAATGGCGTGGTAAGCTTCAGCCCAGCTTATGGCACCGCCACGCGCCCGCTGCGCGGGCCGACGACCAACATCGGCTTTCTGAGCTTCAGCCCCGATGGGAGCCGATTGGCGGCAGTCATCCCCGATGGGACCATCTCCGTCTGGGATCTCTCGAACGGGGAGAGCAGCGACGATAGTGCGCTGCCGGCGGGGCAAACCGATCCACGCCTGCGCTTCACGCTGCGCGGCCACACCAACGACGTACGCTTCGCCGCCTGGAGCCCCGATGGCTCAAGGCTCGCCACGAGCAGCCAAGACCGCAAGATCATCATCTGGGACATGCGCAACGGTGCGCAGCAGATGACCCTGGCCGGACATACCGGCTCGGTGAGCCTGCTCGCCTTCAGCGCCGACGGCACGCGCCTGATCAGCGGGAGCGACGATAACAGCGCGCGGATCTGGGATATCACTCCTCCCTCGGAGCTGCGCGCCTTCACCGCGGGCCCCGCGACCAGCACGAACTACATGCTGCCCATGGCCCTCAGCCGGGATGGGCGGCGGATCATCACGGGCAACCCTGAGATCACGGCGCCAGTGAAGATCTTCGATGCGACGACTGGCGCCGAGGTGGTCGAGCTGCCTAACGGCGACGACCGCACCGCCGGAGTCGCCCTCAGCGCCGACGGAAGCCGCGCCGCGACTGCCAGCGGGGGCTTTGACAGGCTGCCCAAGATCGCTGAGCCTGCCATCGCCGTGTGGGATGGCACCACCGGCGCCCTGATCCGCCGCTTTCCCTACGAGCCCGGCTTCATCTCTGTCGCCTTGAGCCCTGATGGCACACGGGTAGCCGCGACTGCGTTCGACGCAACCGTACATCTCTGGGACGTGGCGACGGGCGAGGAACGCATCCTGGCCAACTCGGGCGCCACAATCGAAGACTGGCCGATCACCTTCAGCCCGGACGGCACCCGCATTGCCGCAGGCGCCTTCCCAGGGTCCGGGCAGGCGGCCTATATTGATGTGTGGAACACAGTTGACGGGCGGCATCTGCTGCGTCTGGAGCCTCACGACGACCGTATCTTCAAACTGGAGTTCGACCAGAACGGCAGCCGGCTGGCAAGCGTTAGCCGCGATGGCACGGTCAGGATCTGGGATCTGAGCGACGGCTCCTTGCTCCAGACAATGGTCGGCCATACCAGCACCGTGATGGGCGTCGCCTGGAGCCCCGATGGAACCAAGATCGCATCAGCCGCCTACGACTTGACGATCCGGCTGTGGGATGTTGCAACGGGAGAGGAGCTCCGCAGCCTCTCCAGCCCAAGCGGGCCAAGCGACGTGGCATTCAGCCCGGATGGGAATCAGCTCTACGCTGCCAGTGTCGACGGCGTCGTTCGCGTCTATCTGACGAGCGTCGATGATCTGATTACACTGGCTCGCTCCCGCGTCACCAGGGAGCTCACAACAGAGGAATGCGCGATCTACCTCCACAGCGAGCGTTGTCCAGGGCCATCGGCTGCTGAGCGGTAGGGCATGAACCTGATCTATAAATGGGTCCGTGGCTCGCGCTAAGGCATCGCGTGGAGGTGTGGGGCTGCGCCGCGGCGCCCGTGTCGCAGAAGGCGCGCCTCGTAGAGGTGATCGGGTAGACCATGCCACTCCAAAACCGCGTCACACCTTTCGGCGAGATTATCGCCCATCCTGCCCGCGGCACTGTGATGGGCAACCGCGGCAACCTGCACGATACGGGCGACCAGATCCTGCGCCCCTATCAGACGACACGCTGGATCATCTGCAAGCTGGAGTTTAAAGGCCGCCGGCGTCCGCAGATGCCGCCAGGCCAGTGGACCTCGCTCTTCTTCCTGGACGAGGCCACAGCACTGGCAGCCGGCCACCGGCCATGCTTCGAGTGCAACCGCGATAAGGCCCGCGCCTTTGCGGAGCACTGGGCCGCAGCCAATCCACTTCACGGCAAGTCCGAGAAGGCTGGCAGCGACCTGATCGACGAGCAGTTGCACCGCGAGCGCGTCACTGACGCCTACTACTTGCGCGACCGCCGCAAGCGCGTCTATATCGATGCGATTGATGGGCTGCCTGATGGGGCGTTTGTCGCGCTCGGCCCGGAGCTCAGGCCCTTCCTCGTACGGGGGCCACAGGTGTTTCCTTGGAGCCCGCAGGGCTACGGGACGCCTCTTGAGCGTCCAGTTGGCCTCATGGTCGTCGTGCTCACCCCGTCGTCCACTGTGCGCGCCTTGGCCCACGGGTACAAGCCAGATCTGCATCCGACTGCAACAGAGGCACCACGAGCCGGCTTATGAAGGCCATCGACGCCGCGAGGCGCGGGTGGTGCTGCGCTCAGCGACGCCCTACAAGCTAGCATGCGACCTCTAATGACCGGCAATCGCAGGTCGCCTTGCGCTGAGATGGGGCGGCCCCAAACTCAGCTCGCTACGCTCAGGAAGGTCGCCGGCACCTCGTCGACCAGCCAGACGCCGTTGGCCGAGCGGTAGAAGCGGTGGCCCGCCTTGTGCATCGCCGCCGCGTCCACGATGAGGACTACGGGGCGGCCATGGCGAGCACCGACAGCGCGGGCCGTCTCCTGGTCGGCGGAGAGATGGACGTGATGGCGCCGCATCTTCCTGAGCCCCTCGCGCAGAATCGCCGCGACCGCGCGCTCCCCCGTGCCGTGGTAGAGCTCGGCGGGCGGCTCAACCGGCTCCAGCCCCAGGTCCACCTCGACGCTGTGGCCCTGATTGGCGCGGATGCGCTCGCCGGTCTCGTCGAAGGCGAAGCGCCGCTTGTTGTTACGGGCCACGACCTCCTCCAGCTCGGCGCGGGAGATCGCCATGCCCTTGCGCGCAAGGGCCGCGAGGAGCTCATCGACAGGGACCCAGCCACCTGGCTCCAGGGTTAAGCCCAACTCGTCAGGGTGGTGGCGCAGGTGGTAGGAGAGCCGCTTGCTGATCCGTATGAGCCGGTCGTCGTTGAGTGTCATGCTGGTTCGTTGGTCCGTTTGGCAGGGATGTGGATAATGTCACCACCAGTGTAGCAGGCGCAGCCGGCCCACGGATGCGACGTTTTGGATCGCGAATGACACGGAACGAAGTGGCGCGAAGCGCTTAATGGGGCGTTACGAAGTGGCGCGCAGCGCTTAACTGAAGACGCGAAACTGCCCGGCAGCTGATGGCTCGCTGGCACTGCTACTCCCGCTCTCGGCGCAGAGGGGCATGCAGCGATGGCATGCGGATTGAGATGGGCGTCGGCTTCGGGGGCTCCAAGGGGCCAGCCGCCCCCTTGGCGAGGAGCGCGAGGGGCGGAGCCCGCTCGCAAGACCACGCACCGTGTAGGTGGTACTGGTTCGGGGTAGCGCCCCGTAGGGGAGGCGGGGCGGCGAACGCAGTGGCGCGAAGCGCTTGCGCCCCGCCGCGCGTGGTACGATAGACGCGGTGCTTCCGCCGACAGCCCCCCGTAGGTATGGTCACGCTGCCACCCATCGTTGAAACCCTTGACCGTGAGCAGCGCCGTGCCGCGCTGCACCGGGCCGGCCCCGCGCTTGTCCGTTCAGGCCCCGGCTCGGGCAAGACCCGGGTGCTGGCGGCCCACGCCGCGGTGCTCATCGCCCGAGGCATCGCGCCCGAGCGCATCATCGCGATCTCGTTCACCCGCAAGGCGGCGGCCACCCTTCAGGAACGACTGAAACCGCTCCTGCCGGACGGGGCGGCGCCCGTCGCTAGCAGCACCATCCACAGCCTCTGCCTGCGCATCATCCGCCGGCACGCCGCGCGCTTTGGGCTCGACCCTCGCTTCAGTGTCTACGACGCCGAGGACTCGAGCCGGGTGATGGCCCGCGTCTTCGAGGCGCTGGGGCGCGACACCGAGCAGCTCGCGGCGGCCAGCTCGCTGATCAGCAGCTATAAGAGCGGGCTGATCACGCCCCGGCGATTGGAGCACCGCATCGCGCAGGGATACACCGACGAGCTCGATCTGCTGCCGATTTACCGGGCGTACCAGCAGATCCTCGAGGAAGAGCACGCCCTCGATTTCGACGATCTGCTGCTGGTCGCGGTGCGCATGCTCTCCACCGACGCCGAGGTGCTCGCCGAAGAGCAGGGGCGCTCCGACGCTGTCCTCGTGGACGAGATCCAGGATATCTGCTTCGCCGAGGCCAAGCTGCTGGCGCTCCTCGCGGGCCGTCACCGGCACCTGTTCTGTATCGGCGACAGGCGTCAGTCCATCTACGGCTTCCGTGACGCGCTCCCTGACGCCTTCGGCCAGATCCGCGCCTGGTTCCCCGATGCGGTGACGTATCAGCTCAACCGCAACTATCGCAGCACGGCCACGATCGTCGCGGCCGGCCAGGCCATCATCGAGGGCGGGGCGCACGACCCGGAGGACGGCCGCCTCTTCACCGACAACGAGGCCGGCGAGCCGGTCCGCTGGTATCAGTATCAGGACCAGGATGCCGAGGCGGCCCACATCGCCCACCTGATCACCGCTCACGTCAAGGCCGGCGGCGCCTGGCGGGATTGGGCGCTGCTGATCCGGGTGCACGAGCAGAGCCGGGCGCTCGAGCTAGCGTTGCGGCACGGGCGTATTCCGTTCCGCCTTGTCGGCGAGATCGCCTTCTCG
>DAOUGF010000772.1:0-2043 GCA_034429295.1 Chloroflexaceae bacterium | reverse complement strand
ATGCTGCCCTTCCTGCTGCTGATTCCCGGCATCCCGCTGATCTGGCGGGCGGCGGCGCGGCCCTTTGGGCGCGGGCTGGTGGCGGCGTGGGCGCTCACAGTGCTGCTCTTCTGCGCGGTGGAGTACGCCGTCCTGCTCCAAGTGCGCTACATCTACTTCCTCGGCCCGCTCTGCGCGATCGCTTTCGCCGCCGTGCTCGAGCGGCTGCTGGCCCGGCCGGCCGGGCGCGTCGCGGCGCTCGCCGCCTTCGCCCTGCTGGCCTGGCTCGGCATCTTCCTCTGGTTCAACGCCGCGGTGGTGGGGATCAAACCCTCCCTTGTGCCCCTGACGCACTAACGGCTGCACCTCGTCGGAACCCCGTGCGGACCCCCTTGTGAGTTGCTGCCGTGTGGGAGCAGCGCCAGGCGATCTGATGATGCGCCATTCTGCCGGAAGCAGGTGGCAAAATGCTATGCCGTCGCGTTCAAGTGAAGTATACCAGCCCTGTAATCTGCCACCCGCCTGACTTGGCCGTCGACGCGGTGCTCATCGAGCTCGAGCAAGCAGGCCGTGAACGAACTTCAACTGCCAACGGATGCAGGCCACGACCTTGGCGCTACCGAGGCGCTGCCTTCGGCGCGCCCGCGCCTGTGGGAGTTGGCGCTGCTGATCGGCGGCCTCCTGCTGCTCGTGGCGCTGCGCAGCGTCCCCGGGCTCGATCAGCCCGTATGGCACAGCGCGTTGGGCCACGTGGTGATCGTAGGGGGAGCCTCGCTGCTCGGCATCCTTCTCGCGCTGCTCACCCTGCGGATTGCTGTGCGCATCGAGGATGCGCGCGTCTTCCTGGTGGGCATGGGCTTCTTAACGGTTGCCAGCGTCTTCTTCATCCATGCGATCGCCACGCCTGATGTGCTGATGCCGGGCCGCACCGTCGCCACGAGCTGGTCTGCGCCCCTCAGCCTTGTGCTGGGCAGCATCTTCTTTGCGCTCAGCGGCCTGCCGCTCGAAGCTGCCGACGGAAACTGGGTGATTCAACACGCGAAGCGCTGGCTGCTCCTGTTCGGCCTCGGCTGGCTGCTCTACAGCTGGCTGGTGCTTGTCGCCATGCCTGGTTGGGAGCAGGCGGGAGCGACTGCGGCCGCCGCGCATGGAGCGGGCCACGAATCGCCCAGCGCAGCGCCGCTCGCCAACCAGATCCGAAAGGTTCTGCTGCCAGTGATCGGCGGGATCGGCTACGCCATCGCGATTCGCCAACATCTGCAGCTCTACCGCCAGGCGCCCACAAGGGTGGGATGGGCGCTTGTGTTCGGCATCATGTTGTTCGCACAATCGCTGCTCACCCAAGTCTTCTGGACAGCCTACGGGATCTCCTTCTGGCTCTCGCACATGCAGGAGTTCATAGGCTTCGCCGCGATCACCTATGCGGCCGTCACCGCCTACCGTAGTGGTCAGAGCGACGAGGGGCTGCTGGAAGGCTTGCTGCTCGATACTACCCGCTCCCGTCTGCAGGCCCGCTACGCCCAGGCGCTCGATCTGCTGGTGGCTACCCTGGCCCGCGGCCAGTCGCCCGATCCGGCGCTCCACGCTCAGCTCCGCCAGCAGCTCGGTCTCACTGAGTATCAGCTCGCCGTGCTTAGCAGCGCCTCGCAGGCGGTGGCCCAGGCGCGCCGGCAGCAGGAGGAGCTGGCCGCCTTGAACGCGGAGCTGCGGCAGCTGGAGCAGGCGCGCGACCAGCTGACCCAACTGGTGGTGCACGACCTGAAGACGCCGCTGACGGCGCTGCTCGGCTTTCTCCAGCTGGTTGGCAGCGCGCCGCTGTCGGATGAGCAGCGGGAGTACCTGGAGCGGGCGATCTTCAACGGGCACGGACTCGCAGCCCAGATCGATGACCTGCTCGATATCAGACGGCTTGAGGAAGGGCGGCTGGAGCTCGTGCGCTATCCGCTGGCAGTGGAGAGTGTGCTGCGCAGCTGTGCAGCCCAACTCCAGCATTGGGCGTGCGAGGAGCAGAAGGAGTTGCACGTCGTCGTGGCCCCGGAGTTGCAGTCATATCCGGCTGACGAG
>DAOUGF010000771.1:0-4942 GCA_034429295.1 Chloroflexaceae bacterium | reverse complement strand
GTACGCCGACATGCCCCCACCAGATGCCGAGAAAAGTCGCCAGCGCCATCCAGAATCCCGCCAGCTGCATTGCTCTCTCCTCTCCTCTGGAGCCACACCGCTGCCCGGCAGCTAAGGCGAAAAACTATGCAAATCTAAGCAAATCGCCCTATTCTACAGGCCCGGGCAGCCCGTGTCAACTGCTAATGCCCGTACAGCGTAATCCGTAGTCAGTAGTCCGTACCGCTAGGGCTTCTGAAAGCCAGAAAGCCAGGCGATATGGCCAAAAGGCCGCCGGAAATTGCATTAGGGCCTGTGCAAAATGCGCGGGAACTGCCGCTTCGCCGCCGAAGGTCCGGCGCTGACGTTGAGTGGGTAGTGCCGCTCCCGCTCTCGGCGCCGAGGGGCATGCGGCAATGGCTTCCTCGGCGCTGGTGGCCGTCGGGTTTGGGGGTTTCCAAAGGGGGCCTCGCCCCCTTTGGCCGGGGCTGCGGAGCGACCAGCGCCCGCGAGCGGCGCCCATCGCTTGACGGAGGCCCTGTGCCTCCTTATAATTATTTGCACTTGCAACTGTTGCATCACCCCAGGTTTGAGCTATGCTGCCATCCGAACCGGCCTCGATCGCCCACCAGCAGCACCGGCTGATCCAAGAGATCTATCTGCTTCTCCACGATGGGGATCGGCAGCTACTCTCCCTGCTGCAGCTCACGCCCCTGGAGTTCTCCGTGCTGCAGCGCCTGGATCCAACCCGTGGCCGGCGTCTGACGGACATCGGCGCTGAGTTGCTCTGTGTCAAAAGCACGATCACCCGGCTGGTCGATCGGCTCGAGAGTCACGGGCTAGTGCTGCGCACTCCCGATCCTGATGACCGCCGCGCCCAACGGCTCGTGCTCACCGCCCGGGGCTTGGCCCTCCGCGATGAGGCGGCCCGCCTTCACGATGAGGCCGTCGAGCGCCGCTTAGGCCAGCTGGACTCTGAGGAGCAGGAGCAGCTGCGGGCGCTGCTGGAGAAGCTGCGCCAGGGCCTGCAGCGCGACCTTTTAGGTGTGGGGTAGGGCTTCTACTCCGCGCGGGTAGCCCACAGGTAAAGGGCCTTGACGAGCGGCAGGCTTACAGTTGGGGTGTCGCTGCTGGGGGCGCGGGCGCCGGGCCGGAGCGGAGGGCCCTGATTCGGAGGGGCTGAACGGCTCTACGAGCCGGAGATGCGGTCGAGGGCGGCGTTCCACGCTTTCATACGCTCGGGGTCGCCCCCCACATCCGGGTGATGGAGGCGCGCCATAGCCTTGCGGATGGCGTTGATCTCGTCCTCGCTGATCCGGCCCGCGAGGCCGGAGATATCGATGACGGGGCCGCCGGTGCCGGGTGTAGCGCTGAGGCCAGCCTCCAAGCGCTGGGCCCTGGTGCGCCACGTCTCGAGCTCGTGGGTGAGCGTGGTGTTCTCGCGCATGGTCTCGGTGAGGGTCGCGACCATTTTGGCATGGGCGCGTTGGGCCTCGCTGGCCGCCTGGAGGGCCTTCTCCAGCTGGCGGCGTAGCCCGCGGTTGAGCGCCTGAGCCTCGGCGAGCTCGCGCCGCAGCAGCTCGTACTCCCGCTGGGTGAAGCCATCAATGGTTGGCGGCAGATCGTCTGGCGATAACACGCAGAACCTCCTGGCCCACTGCTCACTCAGTCTCGTACGGCCAGCGCCGACAGGGGATGCCCGAACGCGCTGGTTTTATGGGCACAACTTATAGTATACCGGCTCCATGTCAGCGGCGCTAGATCCCTGCGAGTGGATCGGTCGCAGGTCGGAAATCTGTTGGCCACTTGCCCGCGCAGCGATGGCGGAACCGCCCCGACGGAGGCGACGTAGCGGCGTTCGCCTCCACAAGAGATGCTATACTACCGGCCACGGATGCACTTGGAGGTGGCGGTGATCCTGATCGCAAGCAGTAACGGTGATGTGGGCATGGACGCGGCTTGGGCGATCCTCGAGGCCGGCGGCTCTGCGCTCGACGCAGTCGAGGCCGGCACGCGCTTGGTCGAGGCGAACCCGGCCGACCACACGGTGGGCTACGGCGGCTACCCGAACCTGATCGGCGAGGTCGAGCTCGACGCCTCGATCATGGATGGCGCCACTTTGCGGGCGGGGGCGGTGGGCGCCCTCCGCGGCTACCGCCACGCCATCACGGTGGCACGGCGGGTGCTGGAGGAGTTGCCCCATGTGCTGGTGGTCGGCGAGGGCGCCGCCCGGCTCGCCGCAGAGATCGGCATGGAGCGGGAAGAGTTGCTCACCCCTGAGGCCGCCGCTGTTTGGCGCGAGGGCGTCGAGGGCCGGCTCCCCGCCGCCTTCCGCGACGAGCAGGGCGCCATCATCGGCGAGATGCTGCGGCGCGCAGCTAGCCTCGCCACCGATCCGGAACGGGCCGCCGGCACGGTCAATTTCATCGCCCAGGACAGCCGCGGCCATATCGCCAGCGCCGTCAGCACCAGTGGCTGGGCTTGGAAATACCCCGGCCGCCTCGGTGATTCGCCGATCATTGGCGCGGGCAACTACGCCGACGACCGCTACGGCGCCGCCGCCTGCACCGGTTGGGGCGAGCTCGCCATGCGCGCTTGCACCGCCCGCAGCGTGATTCTCTACCTTAAGCATGGTATGGATCTTGAAGAGGCATGTCGCAGCGCCTTCGCCGATCTTCGCGATCTCGACGCCGACCCGAGCCGGCTGCTGATGAGCATGATCGCTATCGACCGCCACGGCGCCTGCTGCGCTGTGAGCACCGCTGAGGATCGCCATTTCGTCTATCGCCGCCCCGGAATGGGCGCCTACGAGCGCGCCGAGCGCCTCGTGCTCCGCCCCTGATGGTAATGGCCAGACCGGCGACCAGGATATACTTACTACAGCTGTACCATCGCCGTGGCGCTGATCGCACGGCGACTCCGCGGGCGAGGTGTGTGGGCAATGCTTGAGCCGGGCGCTATTCTCCAGGACCGCTACAAGATCGTCGGCCCGGTTGGTAAGGGCGGCATGGGCTCGGTCTATCGTGCCCGCGATCTGCGTCTGCGAACCGATGTTGCGCTCAAGGAGACCCACTTCGCCGACGAGGCTTACCGGCGGGCCTTCGAGCAGGAAGCCCAGATCCTGGCCCGCCTGCGCCACCCCACCATCCCGCGGGTGATCGACCACTTCATCGAGCAGCAGGGCCAGTACCTGGTGATGGAGTTCATCCATGGCGAGGATCTTGGCAACCAGTTGCTGCGGCTCTCCCAGCGCTTTGCCACGCCCCAGGCTATGCCGACGATCCTGCGCTGGGCCGATCAGCTGCTCGATGCGCTCCACTATCTGCACACCCGCTCGGTGCCGGTCTACCACCGCGACATCAAGCCGAAGAACCTCAAGCTCACCCCGACCTACGAGATCATCCTGCTTGACTTCGGCCTCGCCCGCGGTGGCATGACCGTCTCCTTCGACCTGAATGCCGCCACGAGCGCCCCCGGCGAACAGAAGAAGATCTACGGCTTTACGCCGCCCTACGCGCCGATCGAGCAGATGCGCGACGGCGAGCCCGACGCTCGCAGCGACCTCTACTCGCTTGCCGCTACGATCTATCATTTCCTCACCGCCACGCTGCCCGTGGACGCTATGGTGCGCATGGCGAAGCTGATCAACGGCCAGCCCGATCCGCTGCGCCCCATCCGCGAGCTCGCGCCTCACGTGCCCGAGCCCGTGGCTGAGCTGTTTCACCGCGCGCTCTCGATCACGATCGACGGCCGCCCGAGCTCCGCCCGCGAGATGCGCGAGGAGCTCGCCCGGCTGCGGGGCGGCTCTACCCCCAGCTCGCTGCGGCGCCCGGCCGCCAGCGCGTCTGCGAACGCTGCGCAAGAGGTGGCCGCGCCCGCACCCGCGCCGCCGGTCGAGGGCCTGCGAGCCAGCCCGAGGCCCTTCGCCGGGGCCATCACTCCGAGCATCGCACAGGCGGCTGCCAGCTCCCCGCCCGTCGTCACGGCCCTGCGCACCCTCAACACCGGCAGTCCCATTCGCACCCTCGCCTTCAACCCCACCGGCGAGTTGCTCGCCGCCGGCTACGAGCGCACGGTCGGGATCTGGCGTCTGAGCGACTTCGCCCAGAGCGCCACGCTCAAGGGCCACATGAGCGGCGTGCGCAGCGTGCGTTTCTCCCCTGACGGCGGCTCGCTCGCCAGCGGCAGCGAGGACGAGACGGTGCAGATCTGGCAGGTGAGCGATGGCGTCATGCGGCGCCGGCTGCGCGTGCCGGGCTGCCCGATCGAGAGCGTGGCCTTCAGCCCCGCCGGCAACCTGATGGCCGTGGGCGGTTGGGGCGGCGCCATCACTCTCTGCGAGATCGGTGAGGACACGCTGACTGTGCGCGACAATCTGCTGGCGCCCTTCATCCACAGCCTCAGCTTCAGCCCCGACGGTTCGCTGCTGGCGGCTGGCGGCTATGATGGCGCGGTCTACCTCTGGGCGCTGCCCGATGCCGAGGCCGAGACGCCCCTCACCGGCTTCGCGAACTTTATCTACAGCGTGGCCTTCAGCCCCGACGGCGAGTGGCTCGCGGCCAGCAGCGGCAGCAGCGTGCAAATCTGGCGCCTGGCGGACCGCAAGCCGATCGAGCTGCTCCAAGGCCACAGCGGCCCCGTCCACAGCATCGCCTTCAGCCCCGACAGCAGCCTGCTTGCCACCGGCAGCGAGGATAAGAGCGTGCGGCTCTGGCGCGCCCTCGACTGGACTGCCACCGGCGAGCCGATCCAGCACCGCTCCGGCGTGGCGGCCCTCGCCTACAGCCCCGACGGGACGACGCTCGCCGCCGGCTGCCACGACGGCCGGATCTGCCTCTGGACGGTGAGCTAGTACGGCTCTTCACAGGTGAGTTGTTGGTCGGGACGATCGACGACAGATTTCTAAGCCGCCCCCCAAGCTTCAAGCTTGGGGGGCGGCATTTGGGGGCGCTTGGGGGGCGGC
>DAOUGF010000770.1:0-8997 GCA_034429295.1 Chloroflexaceae bacterium | reverse complement strand
TCGCTGAGCCGCCGGAGCTGCTCGGGCGTCACGCAGGTGTAGCCGAGTTTGAGCTGCAGGTTGGCGATCAGGGGGATGAGATCCATATTGCCGCAGCGCTCGCCGTAGCCGTTGATCGTGCCCTGGACCTGGGTCGCGCCCTCCTGCACGGCGGCCATCGCGTTCGCCACGGCCAGGGCGCCGTCGTTATGGGTGTGGATGCCGACCTGCGGGCCGGGGGCCGAGGACTGAGAGCTGAGGGCCGCGAGATGCTCGCGCACCGTCCGGGTGATCTGTGCGACCTCATGGGGCAGGGTGCCGCCGTTGGTGTCGCAGAGCACGAGCGTGTCGGCGCCAGCGGCGGCCGCCGCCTCCAGGGTGCGGAGGGCGTAGGCGCTGTCGAGCTTGTAGCCGTCGAAGAAGTGCTCGGCGTCGTAGATCACCTCCTTGCCGAGGGCCTTGAAGAAGGCCACCGAGTCGGCGATCATCGCCAGATTCTCGGCGAGGGTGGTCTCGATCACCTTCTCGACATGGAGCACGGAGCTCTTGCCTACCAGGGTGACGACCGGCGTCTCAGCCGCCACCAGGGCGCGGATATTCGGGTCTTCCTCGCAGCGAGCGCCGGCGCGGCGGGTGGCGCCAAAGGCGGCTATGCGGGCGTGGCGCAGGCCGAGGCTCTTGGCCCGCTCAAAGAACTCGGCGTCCTTGGGGTTGGAGCCCGGCCAGCCGCCCTCGATGTAGTGCACGCCAAGCTCGTCGAGAACCTTGGCGATCTTCAGCTTATCCTCGCAGGAGAGCGAGAGGCCCTCGCGCTGCGTTCCGTCGCGGAGTGTGGTGTCGTAGAGCAGGATCTGCACAGTGATGTCTCCGTATGACCGTTGGTTGTCGTCCGCACATCGTCGGTCAGGCCGGCCCCATCGCCGCGCGGATCACGGGCAGCGGCGGCGCGTCGTTGCGCCAGGCCGCTGCCGGATTCCCCTCCGTCGTCTCAGATCGCAGTTTCACAGATCAGCCCTTCCAGCGGGGGTAGCTGCCGAACACCTTGAACATCCCAGTCCTGGCCCTGATGCGCCCGAGGGCGCGGGCCACGTGGGGCTCTTCGCGGTGGCCGTTGATGTCCACCAGGAAGATGTACTGGCCGAGCACGGCCTTGGAGGGCCGCGACTCGAGCTTGGTCATGTTGATCTGCTCTTCGGCGAGTTCGTGGAGCGCGCCGACCAAGGTGCCGGCGCGGTCCTCGTCGAAGGCGAAGCAGAAGCTGGTCTTGTCGTCGCCGGTAGGCGGCGCGTCGTACTGGGCCAGCACGATGAAGCGCGTGACGTTGCCGAGGTTGTCGGCGATGTCGCGGGCGAGGATGCTGGCCCCGGTGAGCTCGGCGGCCCGCAGCGTGCTGATGGCGGCGGCGGGCCGCTCGTCGGCCAGGGCCTCTGCGGGCGCGGCGCTGTTGCTGAGCGAGGCCACCTGCGGCACGCCGGGCAGACAGCGATCCACGAACCTGCGGCACTGGCCGAGGCTCTGCGGGTGGGCGTAGAGCACCTGGATATCGGAGAGGCGCACGCCGGGCCTAGCCACCAGATACTGCCGGATCGGGATCACGATCTCGCCCGCGATCTGCAGGCTCGTCTCGTGGATCAGCAGGTCGAGGGTGTAGTTGACGCTGCCCTCGAGCAAGTTCTCGATCGGCAGCACGCCCACCGCGGCCGCCCCGGTCTCGATCGCCGTCACCACCGCGGGGATGCTGGCGAGGGGGAGCAGGCCCGTATCGGGCTGGCCCCCGGCGTAGGCGAGGGCCGCCTCCTCAGAGAATGTGCCAGGCGGGCCGAGATAGGCGATCGTGTTCATAGAAGTGAGAAGTGGGATGACCCGATGATCCTGAGGGATGCAATGTTGGGGCGCCCCGTCGTGGGCGCCCACGATGGGGCGCCCGTACACCGTTGCCTCTTCGTGTCGGACATCTAACCCAAATTGCTCCCCCCGAACAGGTCAACCGGCAGGCTGCCAGGGTCGTTGGAGTAGCCCGCGGCGTAGGCCACGGCCTCTGCCTTGATCCGCTCCTGGCGGGCCGCGATCATCTTGTTGAGCGCGGCCATGTAGGCGTGGGCCGCGGCGACGATCGTGTCGGTGTGCACGCCATAGCCACTGAAGATCTGCTGGGCGACCCGCTTGCCCGTCAGGCTCGCCACGGTGCTGCTGCTGGCGCCGATGCGCTCGCCGTTCTCCGCCTTGCTGGGCGCGCCCTGCTCGCGGATGCGCACCGTTACCTCGGCCACGGCGTCGAGCCCCTCGGTGATCGCGTTGATCGAGAACTCCATCAGCTCGTTGGGCCGCTGGATCACGCGGTTGATCGCCTTGTAGATCGCGTCCACCGGGCCGGTGCCCTGGTCGCTATCCACGTGCACAGTGCCGTCCGGGCCGATCAGCCGCACCGTGGCGGTGGGGATCATGTTCACGCCGGAGCTGTACTGCACGTGGTCGAGCTTGTAGATCTCGGGGGTGTGCTGCATCTCGCCGGTGACCAGCGCGAGGATGTCGCGGTCGTCCACCCGTTTCTTGCGGTCGCAGAGATCCTTGAAGCGCTCGAAGAGGTGCTGGAACTCCTCGTCGCTCTCGAGCTCAACGCCCATCGCCACCAGCTTGGTGCGGAAGGCGTGGCGGCCTGAGTGCTTGCCGAGGATCAGCTCGTTGCCATCGAGGCCCACGGTCTCCGCGCTCATAATCTCGTAGGTCTGGCGGTGCTTGAGCACGCCGTCCTGGTGGATGCCGGACTCGTGGGCGAAGGCGTTGGCGCCGACGATCGCCTTGTTGGGCGGCACGGGCACGCCGATGAAGCTGCTCACCAGCCGCGAGGTGCGGGCGATCTCCTTGGTGTTGATCTGGGTGCGCACGCCGTAGAACTGGCCGCGGGTGTGGATGGCCATCACCACCTCCTCGAGGGAGGCGTTGCCGGCCCGCTCGCCGATGCCGTTGATCGTGCACTCCACCTGCCGGGCGCCCGCGCGCACGCCAGCCAGGGAGTTGGCGACGGCTACGCCCAGGTCGTCGTGGCAGTGGGTGGAGAGGATGCAGTTCTCGATGCCGGGCACGTTCTCGGCCAGGTCCTTGATCATCGCGCCGTACTCGTCGGGGGTGAGGTAGCCGACGGTGTCGGGGATGTTGAGGGTGGTGGCGCCGGACTCAACGGCCACGCGCACCGCCTCGCGGAGGAAGGCCGGGTCGGAGCGGCCCGCGTCCATCGGCGAGAACTCCACGTCCTCGCAGAGCGAGCGGGCGAAGGTCACCATCTCGCGGATCAGCTCGAGGCACTGGGCGCGGGTCTTGCGGAACTGGTGCTCGAGGTGGATGTCCGAAGTGGACATGAAGGTGTGGATGCGCTTCTTGGCGGCGGGCTGGATGGCCGACCAGGCCTTTTCGATATCGTCGCGGTTGGCGCGGGCCAGCGCGGCGATCACGGGGCCGTCGGGGGTGCCGATCTCACGGGAGATCTCGTGGACGGCGGCCCAGTCGCCAGGGGAGGCGGCGGGGAAGCCGGCCTCGATAATGTCCACATTCAGGCGGGCCAGCTGGCGGGCGACCTCCAGCTTCTCCTCCAGCGTCATCGTGCAGCCGGGGGCCTGCTCGCCGTCGCGCAGGGTGGTGTCGAAGATGCGTACGTGACCTACGTCAGGGTTGTCCACAGGGATACCTCCTTCTTCCCAGATCCTGGGGAGGGCCAGGGGAGGGCCAGGCCCTCCCCTGAAGCCTCACCCTACGCACCGCCGCTCCCCGGCGTTACCTCGCGCGGGTTGACGAAGGGCATCATGCGGCGCAGCTGCAGGCCGATCTGCTCGATCGGGTGGTTCACGTCGGCCTGGCGCCTGGCGTTGAAGCGCGGGCGGCCGTTGTGGTTCTCTTCGATCCAATCCTCAGCGAAGGCGCCCGACTGGATCTCGCTGAGGATCTGGCGCATGGCGGCCCGCGTCTCCTCGGTGATGATCTTCGGGCCGGCGGTGTAATCGCCCCACTCGGCGGTGTCGCTCACCGAGTAGCGCATATAGTTCAGGCCGCCCTGATAGAAGAGGTCCACGATCAGCTTGAGCTCGTGCATGCACTCGAAGTAGGCTACCTCGGGCTGGTAGCCAGCCTCGACCAGCGTCTCGAAGGCCGTCTTCACCAGAGCGCTCACCCCGCCACAGAGCACCACCTGCTCGCCGAAGAGGTCGGTCTCGGTCTCCTCGGTGAAGGTGGTGAGCAGCACGCCGGCGCGGGTGGAGCCGATGCCCTTGGCGTAGGCGAGGGCGTCCTGCAGGGCGCCGCCGGTGGCATCCTGCTGCACGGCCACCAGCGCCGGCACGCCGCCGCCGTTCTCGAACACCTCGCGGACGCGATGGCCGGGGGCCTTGGGGGCCACCATGCTCACGTCGATGCCGGGGGCAGGGACGATCTGGCCGAAGCGGATGTTGAAGCCGTGGGCGAACATCAGCGTCTTGCCGGGCTCCATATGGGGCGCGATATGGTCGCGGTAGAGCTCGGCCTGGCCGATGTCGGGGGTGAGGATCATCACGATCTGGGCTTCCTTCGCCGCCTCGGCGACGGTCATGCCCCTGAGACCGGCGGCCTCGACCTTGGCGAAGGATTTGGAGCCGGGGTAGAGGCCCACCCGCACGTCGAGGCCGCTATCGGCGAGGTTGCGGGCGTGGGCGTGGCCCTGGCTGCCGAAGCCGATGATCGCGATCGGCTTGTTCTTCAGCCGCTCAAGGTCAGCCTGCTTGTCGTAGAAGAGCTCTGCCATGGTGGGTCTGGGTCCTCCATCTAAAAGTAAGGGCATCTGCCTGACACAGCGAGGGCGGCCACAGCGGGCCGCCCAGGCGGGATCAACTCAATTCAGGGCCGCTACGGCTACGCCGTTGCCGCTCTCGACATACTCACTGGCGTTATGGCCGCGAGCGCCGCGGACCATGGCGATGCGGCCGGTGCGCATCATCTCCTTGATCCCGTAGGGGCGCACCACCTCGATGAAGTTCTCCACCTTGGCAGGAGCACCGGTCATCTCGACGATCAGGGTTGTAGCGCCTACATCCACGACCTTGGCATCAAAGACGCCGCACATGGAGACGATCTCGTGGCGCACGGCGGGCGGCGCGTGCAGCTTGACGACCACCATCTCCCGCTCCACGGTGGGATCGTCGGTGACGTCGCTCACCTTGATCACCTCGATCAGGCGGTAGAGCTGCTTCACCACCTGCTCCACGTGGTCCGACTCGACGACGATGGTCATGCGGCTGATGCCCGGCTGCTCGCTGTGGCCGACGGCCAGGCTCTGGATGTTGTAGCCGCGGCGCCGCACCAGGCCGGCCACCCGGCTCAACACACCCGGCCGATCCTGCACCAGCAGAACGATAGTATGCGTTTTCACAACGAGCTCCTTCTACGCGCTCGGCACCTCGGTGATCATCTCACCGATCGAGACGTTCTGCGGCACCATCGGGAGGACGTTCACCTCGCGCTCCACGCGGAAGTCGATCAGCACGGGGCCGTCGGTGGCGTAGGCCTCGTCGATCGCGGCCTGCACCTGATCGGAGTGCTCCACGGTCAGGCCCTTCCAGCCATAGGCCTCAGCGAGCTTGGCGAAGTTCGGGCCGCTCAGCGGCGTGCCGCTGTAGCGCTTCTGCTCGAAGATCTCCTGCCACTGGCGGACCATGCCGAGGTAGCCGTTGTTGATGATGGCGATCTTGACGTTCTTGATCCCCTCCTGAACGATCGTCGCCATCTCCTGGTTGGTCATCTGGAAGCCGCCATCGCCGCAGATGACCCAGACCGTGTCGTTGGGGTGGGCGATCGCCACGCCGAGGGCGGCGGGCACCGAGAAGCCCATCGTGGCGGCGCCGCCCGAGGTGATGTGGGTGCGCGGCCCTGCGGTCCAGTCGAGCAGCTGGGCGGCCCACATCTGGTGCTGGCCCACATCGGTGACCACGCGGTAGTTGCCGCGCAGCGCCAGGGTCTTGTTCAGCTTATCGTAGACATCGTGGGGCGGCAGAGCCATCTTCTCCGTCTCGGCGCGGCTGATGTACTGCTGCTTGCCCTGGTGCTTCTCCTGCAGCTCGCGGATGTGCTCCATCCAGTCGGAGGCGTGGGCGTGGAGTTCGGCCAACTCCTCGCGGGGCGGCATATCCTCGAGCAGCGCCTGCAGGGTGAGGCGGGCATCGCCAACGATCGGCACCGTGACCCTGACGTTCTTGCCGATCTCAGAGGGATCGATATCCACGTGGATGATCTTGGCCAGCGGGGCGAAGGTGCTGGCCTTGCCGGTGACCCGGTCGTCAAAGCGGCCACCGATGTTGAAGAGGACGTCGCCCTCCTGGATGGCGCGGTTGCAGTGGACCCAACCGTGCATGCCGGGCATGCCGAGGCTGAGTGGGTGATCCTCGGGGAAGGAGCCGATGCCGTGGAGGGTGGTGATGACGGGGATGCGCAGCTGCTCGGCGAAGGCCCGCAGCTCATTATGGGCGCCCGCCATGATCACGCCATTGCCGGCGATGATCAGGGGCTTCTTGGCGGAGGCGAGCAGCTTGAGCGCCTCACGGACCTGCTTGCGGTTGGGCTGGATGGTGGGCTTGTAGCCGGGGAGGTTGAGGCGCTGGTTCCAATCGGGCACCGCGCTCTTCTGCATCGCGTCCTTGGTGATGTCGATCAGCACGGGGCCGGGGCGGCCGGTGGTGGCGATGTAGATCGCCTCCTTGAAGACATAGGCCAGCTCGTTCGGGTCCTTCACCAAGTAGTTATGCTTGGTGATCGGCATCGTGATGCCGGTGATGTCCGTCTCCTGGAAGGCGTCCCTGCCGAGGACGTGGCTGCCGACCTGGCCGCAGATCGCGAGCAGCGGGGTGGAGTCCATCATCGCGTCGGCGATCGGGGTGACGAGGTTGGTAACGCCGGGGCCGCTGGTGCCGATGCAGACGCCGATGCGACCGGTGGCGCGGGCGTAGCCCTCGGCGGCGTGGCCGGCGCCCTGCTCGTGGCGACAGAGCACGTGGCGCAGCTTGTCGCGGTACTCCCACATCGCGTAGTAGAACGGCATGATGGCACCGCCAGGGATGCCGAACATCACTTCGACCCCTTCGCGGATGAGCGCCTCGCACATAATCTGGGCGCCGGTACGTGTCTCGGACATGGTTCCTCCTGGGTGCGGGCGGTTGGTGGCAGCGCGAAGCCAGGCGCGACAGCGGAGCTGCTCGCGTGCCAGGAGCATTTAGCAGTAGACTGTGTGCCCTGAGAGATGTTGGTGACCGACCGGCGATGCCGCGACGACGGGGCTATCCGCCGCTGCCCACGACTCTGTGGGCGACCACCGGCGCGAGGCGTTGCGCTAGCGGCGTGGCGGTGAACAGTGACGGCTACGAAAAAACCTCCCGGCATCACGCGGGAGGTTCAGACTTACTCAGGCTGCTGGGGCTCGTCGTCCCCTCCCTTAACGGCTATTGCTCCACCCAATAAGGAGGAGTACGAGGCCGCTAATAAGGAGGATGTTGACGCCGAACCGACGCATAGCGTTTGCAACCTTCACGAGTATTCAGCCGTTGCGAGCATACCACGAGGATGCGGAGCTTGTCAAGCGGGGCGACGGAACGATAACGCGGGGCTCTGCCGCCCCACTCTCCGGCGGGTGGGGACGCCCCCACGCTGCGGGGGCTGGCGCCCCGCACCCCGCTTGTTCTGTCGGGGGGCGGACGCGCGTCCCCCGACACCCCCCGCGCCAGGGGCCTCGCCCCTGGACCCCAAGCCGGAGGCCAGTGCCGTGCCGCCGCTGATCTGCTACCCTGTCTCATCGTCGGGCTTGTGCCGTAGCCCTGCGCAGGACACATGCGCGGTGGTTGCGCCCTGTACGATCCGGCGTGCCGCCCCCGGCATTAGGCGTAGGGTGCGTGCGGGCAGCCCGTGTGTCTGCCCGCACGAGCCCTCATAAAGCGCCCCGCCGTCTCGCCACGTATGCGGTACAATGGCGCCCGTATGCTGCCGACACCCCGCCTCCTCATCCTGCTGCTGCTCGCCGCGCCGCTGATCGCCCTCGCGGCCTTCGTGCCGGCGCTCGTCTGGCTCGCCGTTGTCTATGTGATCGCTGTGGCCGCCCTAGCCGTGAGCGACGCCTTGCTCGCGCCCCGCCCCCCGCAGATCGAGGTGGAGCGAGTACACGACCAGCGGCTCTCGCTCGGGGCGGAGAACCTGATCACCTTGATCCTCGCCAACGCAAGCCCCCGGCCGGTAGCCTTTACTTTGCGGGACGAGTATCCCCACGAGTTCCCAGCTGACACCAACTTCCTCAGCGGCACCATCCCGCCATACGATGTGTTCGAGGCCCGCTACCATGTGCGCCCGCTGCGCCGGGGCGACTACACCTTCGGCGACGTGGTGCTGCGCTACCGCGGCCCGCTCGGCGCGATCGTGCGGCAGGCGCGCCACAAGCTCGCCGCCCCCGTGAAGGTGTACCCCAATGTGCTGGACTTGCGGAAGTATGATCTGCTGGCGCGCAAGGGGCTGCTGCACGAGCTGGGGCTGCGGCCCACGCGCGTCTACGGGGCGGGGGGCGAGTTCGAGCGGCTGCGGGACTACACGCCGGACGACGAGTTTCGCCGCATCAACTGGAAGGCCACGGCCCGCCGCAACAAGCCGATCGCCGCTGACTTCGAGGCCGAGCGCAGCCAGCAAGTGGTCTGCGCGATCGACTGCGGCCGCCTGATGGCCCCGCCAGTCGGCGAGCTGATGCGGGTAGACTACGCAGTGAACACGGCGCTGCTGCTGAGCTATGTGGCGCTGCTGCGGGGCGACCACGTGGGGGTGATGGCCTTCGCCGACGGCGTGCGGACCTACGTGGCGCCCCGGCGGGGCAAGCCGCAGTTCCAACGCCTGCTGGAGACGCTCTATAACCTGCAGCCGGAGCCGGTGGAGGCCGACCATGGCGAGGCGCTCAGCTACCTGGCCCGCCGGCAGCGCCGCCGTACCCTGATCGTGCTCTTCACCGACCTGGCCACGCCCGAGGCGGCGGGG
>DAOUGF010000769.1:0-4673 GCA_034429295.1 Chloroflexaceae bacterium | reverse complement strand
GCGGGATGCCGGGCAGCGGGCGTGGGCCAGGGAACGCAACTCCCCGACCTCGGCGCCAGGCATGCGCCGCCGGCCGCCCCGTCGGGGAACACAGTTGGGTCTGGGCTCCAGGAGCGAAGCCCCCCGACGGCGAGGAGGCGCTCGCACAAAGCACCGCTCACCGCGCAGGTGGTATTGACGGCGGAGCGCGGGGCGCCGGCGCCCGCAAGGAGCGTATCGTGGATACCAGGGCGCGGGGCGCCGGCCCCGGATAACAGGTAGAGAACCACCCCATGTCACGGCCCGCCAGGCGAAACTCCCTCGAGCTCGAGCGCCAGCGCGACCTGCTCCGCCGCCAGCAGGAGCGCGATCAGCGCGTGCTCAGCGCTCTCTACAACATCAGCCTGGCCTGCCGCGAGCGCCCCGACTTCCGCGCCATCTTCGAGACGCTCTACCGCGAGCTCGCCACCGTCTTCACCTTCGACGCCGCCTACATCGCCTTCTGCGACGAGCGCCCCGAGTATTTCAAGTGCGCCTATCTGGTGGACGAGGGCCAGGGCGAGTATCTCGAGCATGTCGAGTACGGCTACCTCAGCGGCGCGATCGTCCACTCGGGCCAGCCAATGCTCTTCCGCGATCTGGTCGCCGAGCGCAACCCGGACCAGCCCCGGGTGCCTTTCGGCAACGTGGAGAAGCGCTCCCGCTCCTGGCTTGGTGTCCCGCTCATGATCGGCAGTGAGGCCGTGGGCGTTGTCTCCATCCAGAGCTACGAGGTCGGCATCTACAACGAGAGCCACCAGGATCTGCTGCAGCGCATGGCGAACGTGATCGCCGTGGCTCTCGAAAATGTGGCCCTGATCGAGCGCCAGGGCCGCCTGAGCGCCGCTCTCGCCGCCCAGGTAGCCGCCCGCAACGCGGAGATCGCCGCCCTCAGCACCATCGCCGGCGCCCTCGTGGAGCGCCGCCCCCTCGCCGCGCTGCTCGATGACGCGATCGGCGTCGCCCTCGGCCTCTTCCAGCTCGACGCCGGCAATGTGCGCCTGCTCGACGAGCGCCGCGAGGCGCTCATACTCCAGGCCCAGCGGGGCTTCCCTCCCGGCTATGTCGTCCGCACCCTCCGCTCGCCCCTCACCACCAGCCCCATCCGCGAGGTGGTCGAGCAGGGCCGCCCCCAGATCGTCGAGCAGGGCTGGCACAGCCGGGTGGATCGCTCGCTCCCCCCGTTCGACATCTTTCCGCCCTTCGAGTCGTCGCTCATCCTGCCCCTCAGCATCGGCGCTGTCGTCACCGGCACCCTCAGCCTCTTCGGGCTGCAGCCCCGCAGCTTCGACGAGCACGAGATCAGCTTGGCCCAGGCCGTGGCCAACCAGGTCGCGATCATCGTCGAGAACACGCGCCTGCTCGATGAGCGCGAGCGCCAGATCGCCGAGCTGCGGGCGCTCAGCGAGGTGAGCCGGGTGGCCTCCACCGCCCACGATGTGCGCACGCTGCTCGCCCAGGTTCACGCCGCGCTCAAGAGCTTCATCCCGCTCGACATCTTCTCGATGGTGATCTACGACCCCGAGCGCAGCGTGGTACTCGACGGCCTGACGATCGACGAGGGCCAGATCTACGAGTACTGGGCCAACCAGCCGCCGCCGCCCCGTTCGCTCACGGCCCACATCCTGCATAGCGGCGAAGGGCTGCGCTTCGGCGATCTGCCGAACGAGATCCTCGACTACCCTGAGCTCCAGGTCGCCATCATCAACACCGAGCGGCCCACCCGCTCCTGGCTCGGCATGCCCCTGCGGGACCGCGATGGTCGCATCATCGGCCTGATCAATGTCCAGGGCTACACGCCCCATCTCTTTAGCGCCCGCGACGAGAGCTTCCTGCAGAGTGTCGCCGCCCAGGTGGCGCTCCATGTGCAGAACGTGCGCCTGCTGGCCCAGCGCGAGCGGCAGATCGCCGAGCTCGAGGCGATCGGCCAGGTGGGCAAGGTGGTCACCGCCTCCTTCGAGCTCGACAAGATGCTCGCCGAGGTCTACCGGGTCTTCAGCGACCTGACGGGCGCCTCGGTCTTCGCCCTGCTGATCTGCGAGGCGGAGAGCGGCATCATCACCAACGCCGTCTTTGTGGAGCAGGGCGCGTGGGTGCCGCTGGATCTGGTGGGCCGCAGGGTGCCCCCCGGCTCGATGAGCGACTGGATCCTCACCAATCGCGAGCCGCTGCTCTTCCACGATCTGGTGGAGCAGCGCGAGGAGTTGCGCCGCCGCGGGATCGAGCCGCGCCCCGTCGGGCCGGCCAACCCGGTGCGCTCCTGGGCCGGCGTGCCAGTGGTGGCCCGCGACGGCGAGCTGATCGGGGTGCTCTCCATCCAGGATTACCGGCCCTACCGCTACGACTCGCAGACGATCGACTTCCTCAGCCAGGTGGCGAGCCACATAAGCCTCGGCGTGCAGAAGGTGCGCCTCTTCGAGGAGCGCGACCGTCTGCTCGCCACGGCTTAAGCCCACGCCGAGAGCGCCGAGCGCCAGGCCCATCGCATGGAGCTGGTCCATCGCATCGCCTCGGTGCTCTCAGCCCGCCTCGACCAGCAGGAGATCCTGGAGATCGCCGCCCGCGAGCTGGTGCAGCTCTTCTGGGCCGACCACACCGGCACGGTGCTGATGACCGGCCCTGACGCCGGCGTCATCGTCGCCGAGTACCCCGACACCGGCATCGTAGGCATGACGCTCGACCTGCACGAGAACCCGATCGTCGCAACGATCACCGAGACCCGGCGCCCGGTGATCATCAGCGACTTCGACAACGACCCGCTCGCCGCCCAATCGAAGGATCTCTGGCGCTCGCTCGGCATCCAGTCGCTCGCGATCGTCCCGCTGATCAGCCGCGACCGCGTCTTCGGCACGATCTCACTTGACAGCTACCGCGGCCCCCTGGTCTTCAGCGACGACGAGCTGGAGCTGATGCAGACCGTCGCCACCTCGATCGCCGCCGCCGTGGAGAACGCCCAACTCTTCGCCGCCGAGCAGGAGCAGCGCCGCACCGCCGACACGCTCCGCGAGATGGCCCGCGTGCTCAGCTCCTCCTTCGACCCCGACGAAGTGCTGCGGCTGGTGCTGGGCGAGCTGCACAAGCTTATCCCCTACGATACCGCCTCGATCATGCTCCTCGAGGGGTTGCAGCTGCGCATGGTGGCCTCCCGCGGCTCCGCCCCCGAGCCCGAGCCCCGCAGCCTGCTCCTCCCCCTGGAGGGCACCGCCGCCGGCGAGGTGGTGCGCCAGCGTGAGCCCCTGCTCTACGTCGCCGGCCAGGGCGAGCTACCCTGGATGCGCCTGCCCACGTCGTCCAATATTCACTCCTGGCTCGGCGTGCCCCTGATCGCCCGCGACCGTGTGCTCGGCGTGCTCAACATCGATTCGCGCATCTACAAGGGGGCCGCGGGCCAGCCCTCCGCCCCGCCCCGTGTGTTTACCGAGCGCGATATCGAGGTGGCTCGCACCTTCGGCAACCACGCCGCCGTGGCGATCGAGAACGCCCGCCTCTACCAGGAGTCGGTCACCCGCGTAGAGCAGGAGCTCGAGATCGCCCGCCACATCCAGGCCAACCTCTTCCCCAGCGAGTTGCCCGCCGTGCAGGGCCTCGCCCTCGCCGCCCGCTGCCTGCCCGCCCGCGAGACAGGGGGCGACTTCTACGATCTGGTCGATCTCGGCGCCCGCGTCGGCGTGATCGTCGGCGATGTGAGCGGCAAGTCGCTGCCGGCCGCCATGCTGATGGCCGTCGCCCGCTCCACCTCCCGCTCCGAGGCCCGCAACCACGAGACGCCATGGGTGGTGCTCACCGAGACCAACCGCTGGCTCTGCGACGATGTGCCCCGCAACAGCTTCGTGGCCCTCAGCTATGCCGTGGTGGACCCGCAGCAGCGGCGCCTCACGATCGCCTCGGGCGGCCAACTCAGCCCGCTGCTGCGCAGGGCCGATGGCGCCACCCGCTTCCTGGACTGTCCGCCCTCCTTGCCCCTCGGCATGCATACCGGCACCGAGTTCAGCCAGCTGGAGCAGGAGCTCGCTCCAGGCGACACCCTGGTCTTCTACACCGACGGGATCGTCGAGGCCCACGACCAGTGCCGCGAGCTGTTCGGCTTCGAGCGGCTCGAGCAGCTGGTGCAGCGCTGGGGCCACCTCGCCCCAGATGAGCTGATCGAGCGCGTGCTCGCCGAGGTGCACGCCTTCAGCGAGGGCATGCCCACCCACGACGACATGACGCTTGTTGTGGTGCGGGTAGCGTGATGAGTCTCTCCTTTATCTACCCAATCTTTCTCTGGGCGCTACTGCTGCTGCCGGCCCTCTGGCTCTTCGCTTGGGCCACGCGGGCGCCCAATCTGGCTCGCTTGGGTCGCGGGCGCTATCTCGCGCTGCTCGTCCTGCGAAGCATCATCCTCGCCGCCCTGGCGCTAAGCCTGGCGGGCGTGCAGGTGGTTCGCCCGGTAGATGATACGGCGGTGGTCTTCCTGATCGACGGCAGCGACTCGGTGGCCCCCGCCCAACGCGAGCGGGCCGTGGCGTACGTGAACGAGGCGCTCGCCAACGCCGACCCTGAGGATCTGGCGGCGGTGGTGGTCTTCGGCGCCGACGCGGCCGTGGAGCGGGCGCCCTCCCCGCCGGCCCCGCTACGCAGCCTCACCTCCGCCGTGATCGCCAGCCGCACCGATA
>DAOUGF010000768.1:0-5181 GCA_034429295.1 Chloroflexaceae bacterium | reverse complement strand
TCGGCGCAGAGGGGCATGCAGCGATGGCGTGTCGGTGCTGGCGGCCGCCGGCTTCGGGGGTTCCAAGGGGGCAGCCGCCCCCTTGGCGGGGAGCGCGAGGGGCGGAGCCCGCTCGCAAGCCCACGCACCGTGCAGGTGGTAGGGGCATGGGGCAGCGTCCCAAGTAGCACCAGCACCCAGAGAGGGCTAGCCGCCCCCTTGGCGGGGAGCGCGGGGGGCAGAGCCCGCCCGCATCCCCACCCACCGTGCAGGTGGTACTGCTTCAGGGCAAGCACCTTGGGGGAGCAGGGGCGCCCAGCGCTCCGCTCTACTACCGGCTGTAAGGCATCTCAATGCCCTAAAACCAGGATGTCTATATCTAGGGACCCGCCACGGCAACTTTCGCGGCAGGCCCTATATATTGTGGTCTCTCCACAGCATATCCACAAAATGTGGATAACCGCAAGGAGCCAGCCCTATATCTAGTGCTAAGAGGCAGCCTTTTTGGAGGCGCAGTCGTGCCAGAGCGCCGTCGCTGTACGGACGCCAGGCTATACCCGCTCGAGCAGCTCGTGGAGGCGCGAGGCGATCTCGGCCAGCTCGGGCGGCAGCGGGTCGCCGCGGAGGATGGCTTGGCCGAGGGCCGAGCTCTTCAGCTCGAGCAGCTCCCGCTCCAGCTGATTACTCATCGCTACGTCACGCTGGATACGGCCGTCGCGGATGGTGATCACCCGCTGGGCGGCGGCGGCAACCTCGGTGTTATGGGTGACGATCACCAGGGTCACGCCCTGCTCGCGGTTCAGCTCGCCGAGTAGCGCCATAATATCGGCGGTGGTCTTCGTGTCGAGGTTGCCGGTGGGCTCATCGGCCAGCACGATCGCGGGACTGTTGGCGAGGGCGCGAGCAACGGCCACCCGCTGCCGCTCGCCGCCGGAGAGCTGGTTGGGGAGATGGTTGATGCGATGGCCGAGGCCCACAAGGGCGAGCAGCTCGGCGGCGCGGGCGCGGCGCTGTCCTGGACGCACGGGCATCTCGTACATCGGCACCTCGACATTCTCGCGGGCCGTGAGCGTCGGCAGCAGGTTATGGCTCTGAAAGATGAAGCCGATCGTGCGGCCGCGGAAGCGGTCGAGGTCGCGCACCTGCGAGAGCGGCGTGCCGTCCACGATCACCTCGCCTGAGGTGGGCCGGTCGAGGGCGCCGATCAAGTTCAGCAGGGTTGATTTGCCCGAGCCCGATGGTCCGACGATCGCCACCACCTCGCCGGCGCGGATCTGCAGGTCCACCCCGTTCAGAGCCATCACCGGCACGCGCTCGCCGTAGACGCGGGTGAGTTGGCGAGTCTCTAGGACGATTCGCTCGGTCATGCTTGCCTCATTCATAGTGCAGCGCCTCGATCGGCCGCAGCCGCACTGCGCGGAAGGCCGGCAGCAAGCCGCCGACGATACCCAACGCGATCGCCATCACCAGCACGAGGGCCATATCGCCGGCCGTATAGATCGGCACGAGCACATCGCCGTAGTTGGGGATGAGCATCAGCAGCAGATTCAGGCCGAGGCCGATCAGCACGCCAGCAACGGCGCTGAGCAGGCCAAGGGCGAGCGACTCGACCAGGATCATGCGCAGCACGCGGCCGCCGCGCCAGCCCACCGCCCGCAGCACACCGATCTCGTGGGTGCGCTCGAAGACGCTCATCAGCATCACGTTCATCATCACGATCCCGCCGACCACCAGCATCAGCGCGAGCAGCGCGCCGAAGATCGCATCCAGCGTCGCGAAGTCCTGCATGCGCGAGGTGAGATCGGCGGTGCGGGCCACCATCAGCTCGGGGAAGCGAGCCTCCAGCGCGGCCGCAACCTCGGCGGCCCGCTGCGGCTCGTGGAGGGTGATGCCAAGGAAGGAGACCTGGCGGGGCTTGCCGAACATACGCTGCGCGTCGCGGATCGTCACTACAGCCCCCGAGTCCTCGTAGGAGATGCCGGTCTCGTAGATCCCGACGATCTCGAAGCTCTGGCCCGAGGTCCGTAGGTCGTCGCCGACGCCCTTCTCCAGGCTGTTGGCCGCCAGGCGGCCGAGCATCATCTCGCCGGGACGCTGGATGCGGCGGCCCTCGACTATGCCATAGTGGTCGATATAGCTCTCCCGCGGGTCGAGGCCGTAGACGATGAAGAAGGGCAAGCCGGGCACCGTGGTGGTGCCGAAGACCAGCCGCGAGACGCCGGAGACGGCAGGATCGGCGCGGATCTGGTCGGCGAGGCGCTCATCGATCGATGAGAAGGTGACATCGGAGGCGCCGGCCTGTTCGGCGATCACGTCGGCTTGGCCGGCGCTGAGCAGGGTGGTGATCAGCTGGCGGGAGCCTTCGGCGATGCCCATGAGCGAGACGATCAGGCCGATGCCAATCCCGATGCCGGCCACGGTCATCAGGCTGCGACCGGGGCGGCGCAGCAGGTTGCGCAGAGCCGGGCCGCGCATCAGCGGGGCGAGCAGCCTGGTGATCGGGCCACCGCTCACGCTGGCGCCGCTCTCGGAGCGCATCGCCTCAACCGGGGCGAGGCGGGCGGCGCGCCAGGCCGGGTAGCCGCCGCCCACGAGGCCGAGCACGCCCGCGATGACGATCGCCTGGACGAAAGCGTCCGGCTCGACGGCGCCGCTGAGGAAGCCGCCGACGGCGGGCGAGCGGGCGAGCAGGGCCAGCACGCCCACGCTGAGCAGCAGGCCGATGGTCCCGCCCGCCATGGCGAGCAGTAGCGCCTCGCCGACGATCATGCGCACCACGCGGCGGCGGCGCCAGCCCATCGCCCGCAGCACGCCGATCTCGCGGGTACGCTCGATCACGCTCATTAGCTGGGCGTTCATCATACCGAGGCCGCCCACCAGGATGGCGAAGAGCCCCAGCACCCAGCCCATCGAGGCGTAGACCTGCAGCAGCTCGTCCTGGGTCTGCGGGTCGCCCGAGCCGGTGGCCGCCAGCTCCGGCCAGCGCTCCTCGATCGCGGCCCGCACCTCCTCCCGATCGCCGGGCGAGTCCAGCCGCAGCTTGAAGAAGGTCACCTGGCGGCGCTTATCGAAGGCCCGCTGGGCGTCCTCCAGATGGATGACCGCGCCGTTATCCTCGAAACTTGCGCCCGTCTCGTAGATACCGACGACGCGATAGCTGATCTCATTGATGCGGAACCTGTCGCCGACAACCTTCTTGAAATTCTGGGCGCTCTGGCGACCGAGCATCACCTCGCGCCGAGTGGCGATGGGCCGGCCCTCGATCACCCGGTAGCGGTTGATCGCGAAGCCCCGCGGATCCTCGCCTGTCACCAGGAAGTAGGGCGTCTCGGGGAGCTGCAGGATGCCAACCACCGAGCCGTCGACCTCCGCCACGCCCGGCAGCCGCGCGATCTCCTCGCCGATCTCCTCATCGATGGCGCCGAGGATGATCATGAGCGCGTCCCGCTGGCTCACCAGCAGGTCGGCGTCGCCCGAGGCGCCCACCTGGCCTAAGCCGCGGGCCATCCCCGCGCCGAAGGCGGAGAGCACCACCACCGCGGCCACGCCAACTGCGATGCCAAGGGTGGTGAGCAGGGCGCGCACTTTGCGCCGCAGAAGGTTCTTTAGGCTTAACACTGGCACCCCATTGATGACAAGGTGAACGCCCTCGCTTCGCAGAGGCTTCGCCTCGTCTTGCGACCCGGGCTAGGGGATAAGGGGCCATCCTGACGGCGCCGATAGATGTCCCCTTGTCCCCTGTCACCCTGTCACGCCTACTCTCCCTCAACCGTCACGGTCGCGGTCATGTTCCAGCGTAGCCGCTCGTCCCAGGCTTGGGGCTCTACGGTAACAGTGTAGATCACATCGCCCTGGAACGTCCGGCCGAGGCTCGCCACGTCGGTGACCACGCCGGGGAGGATGAGGTCGGGCACGGCGTCGAAGCTGAGGGTCACGGCGTCGCCGACGCGCACATTCACGATATCGAGCTCGGTGAGGTCGCTGGTTTCGACCCGCCAAGCGCTCATATCGGCGAGCACGAGGGCGGGCTCTTCGAGGGGCGGTTGCTCGCCGAGCTCAAGGTTCAGCTCGACGACCGTCCCGGCGAATGGCGCGACGAGGGTGGCCCGCTCCAGAGCAACCTCGGCCCGGCGCAGGTCAGCCTCGCGGGCGCGCACCCGGGCCTCGGCCACAGCGATCTCGGCCGAGCGCGGGCCAGCCATCACTTCGTCGAGGGCGGCTTGGGCTTGGGCGACGCCAGCTTGGGCCGCCGCGATCTCGCCAGCGCGGGCGTCGCCAGTGAGCGAGGCGAGGCGGGCTTGGGCCGCGGAGACGCGGGCGCGGGCCGCGGCGATCTGGTCGGCGTCGGCGCCGGCGAGCAACTGGTCGAGGGCAGCCTGAGCCTCGCGGAGCTGGGCCTCCGCCTGGGCGATGCCGGTTTGCTCGGCCTGGCGGGCCCGTTCGAGATCAACCCGAGCTTGGGCGAGGGCGGCCTCGCTATTCTCAACGGCCCGCATGGCGGCAGCCTCGGCGTCAACCCGCTCCCGCGGCAAGTCGCCGGGCGCCTTCTCGAGCTCGCGGTTGTCCCAGTAGATACGGCTGTAGGCGTCCTGGGCGTCGCGGAGGGCATTGGCGGCCTGCTGAAGCCGCAGCTCGGCGTCGGTCTTGGCCGCCGAGAGGCTGTCCCGCTGCATCTCCAGGTTGGCCTGGGCTTGGGCGACGGCGGCTTGGGCCTGCTCGATCTCGGCAGCCTTGGGACCGGCCTCGAGGCGGGCGAGCAGGGCCTGAGCTTCTCGCAGCTCGTCGCGGGCGGCCTGCAGGTCGGCGGCGGTGACACGGCCGGCGGCCTGGCGCTCAACGGCCTGAGCCTCAGCCACCTGGGCCTCGGCGGCTGCGACGGCGGCGGGCGGGGCGCCGGCCAGCAGCAACTCGAGCTGAGCCTCCGCCTCCTCGACGGCGGCGCGAGCCTGTGCGACGGCCGCCTCGAGCTCGGCAGCGTCGAGGCGGGCCAGGGGCGTCCCGGCCTCGACCTCATCGCCCTCGGCGACCAGGATTTCAGCGACGGTGCCGGTCTCGAGGAGGAAGCGCAGCTCGGCGCTGCGCGCGGGCAGCACGCGACCGTCGGCCACAACCCGCGGCACAGTCTCGAGGGCGGCCGGGTCCGGCGTCGGGGTGGGCTCGGGGCTGCCAAAACTGCAGGCGGCGAGGAACGACAGGGCGAGG
>DAOUGF010000767.1:0-11528 GCA_034429295.1 Chloroflexaceae bacterium | reverse complement strand
GCGCGCCCGCCGGCCTCGCCCACACCCTCGCCGAGCTCGACCGCCTGATCAGCAGGCTTGAGCGCGCAGCGTAGCTCTATTGACAGTCAGGGCGCGGCCTGCTACTCTGCCGTAGCCTGTCACGTCACGAGCTGCATCCGCCGCGGCTCGTCGCTCCAGCGTCGAGGTACGCGACAATGGCCGCTCCCGCCCGCCGCACAGCCTACGCGCTTACGGTCATCATCTCGCTGTTGCTCGCTGCCCTGCCCGCAGGCCGGCCCATGGCTTTGGCACAGGACGATGCGCCTATGCTCAGCGGGGCGCCAAACTCGATCGAGGCCACTGTGGCCCTCGGCGCCACCCTGGATGTGCCCCTCACGCTGCGCAACGATGGCGACGCCGCCATCGTCCCGAGGCTTTTCGAGGGCCGCAAGCCAGCGGCTGAGCCCCTTAAGGCTCCCATTGCCAACACCCGTGTGGCGCTCCCTCGCTCCGGCACACGGATCGATCCTCAGCTCGCAGCCGAGATCGCGGCTGATCCTGAGGCTCAGACGACCTTCATCGTCTTCCTCGCCGAGCAGGCGGATCTCGCTGCGGCCTACAGTATCAGCGGTTGGGCGGCCCGCGGTGAGTTTGTCGTCAACACCCTGCGGGCTCACGCCGAGGCGACGCAGCGCGAGTTGCTGGCGGAGTTGGCGGCCAGAGGGCTCCCCCACACGCCGCTCTGGATCGTCAACGCCGTGGCCGTGCAGGGCAACGCCGCCGATGTGGCGGCCATCGCCGCCCGCGCCGAGGTGGCTGAGCTGCGAGCCAATCGGGTGGCCGCCCTTGAGGCGCCCGCCGAATCGGGCCTCCAGCAGACCGGTGCGGCCTGCGCTCCCGATGGGTCGAATGTCTGCTGGAATATCGCCCGCGTCGGCGCCAATCGTGTTTGGTCGGACTTCGGCGTGCGTGGCGAGGGCATCACCGTCGCGAGTATTGACAGCGGCGTGCGCTTCGAACACCCTGCGCTGATCGGCCAGTACCGCGGCAATCGCGGTGGCGCCATCAACCATAACTACAACTGGTTCGACGTGTATGGCGATTCGCCCACGCCGGTGGATTCGGGCAACCATGGCACCCACACGATGGGCACGATGGTTGCAGCCGGCGGCAGCCCGGCCCAGCCGGCGGTAGGGGTGGCGCCGGGGGCGAACTGGATGGCGGTGCGCGCATGCTCGGCCCGCGAGTGCAGCGAGGTGGACTTGATGCTTGCGGCTCAATGGCTGCTCGCGCCCACCGACCTCAACGGCGAGAACCCGCGCCCCGACCTGCGCCCCCACGTGATCAATAACTCCTGGACTGCCGGCCAGAATGCCACCTGGTACGCCGGCTACACGGCGGCCTGGCGCGCGGCCGGGATCTACCCGATCTTCGCCGCCGGCAACACCGGCAACCAGAACGGCTGCGGCACGGTGCAGTCGCCCGGCGACTACGCCGACGTGACTGCCGTGGGCGCGCTCGACAGCAGCGATCGCCTGACGAGCTTCAGCAGCATCGGCCCTGGCCCTGGTGGCAGGCTCAAGCCTGACCTCACCGCGCCAGGTAGCGGCGTCTGGTCCACTATCGCCGACCCCAATCGCGGCTATGGCTCCAATAGCGGCACCTCGATGGCGGCGCCCCACGTGGCCGGCGCGGTGGCCCTGCTCTGGTCGGCAAACCCGGAGTTGGTTGGCGACTATGAGGCTACCTATGCAGCCCTGGCGGCGGCGGCCGCCCCCCTGAGTGGCGACCCGCGCTTTCAGGATGAGATCTACAGCGCGTGCCGCGCCAGCGGTGTGCCCAACAATATCTACGGCTATGGGCGGCTCGACGCCTACAGTGCCGTGGCCCGCGTAACGGTGGATGTGCCCTGGCTCGTGCTGCCCGCACAGGATGGGCCGAGCCTGGCGCCCGGCGCCAGCGCGACCCTGAGCCTCACTCTCGACGGACGGCGCGTGCCTGGCCCCGGTGTCTATGAGGCCCGCGTGCTCGTTCACGGGCCGGACCTTGGGCGCCCGCCGCTGGTGGTGCCGGTGACCCTGACGGTGCCGGACGACCCGAGCCACGCCGTTATCTCTGGCCGCGTCACCCGCGCCGCCGACGCCGCGCCGCTCGCGGCGACAGTGCAGGTAGCGGGCGGAGCCGTGGTAAGCACCGACGCTGAGGGGCGCTACAGCATCACCCTTCCGCCGGCGACGGCGCCCTACACGCTCACCGCGGTGGCGCGCGATTACCAGGCGGCCCGCGCGGTGGTGCAACTTGATCCGGCCGAGCGGGCGACGCTCGACTTTGCGTTGGAGGCCGATCTGCCGCGCCTTGAGGCCATGAGCGGGCCGCACAGCGCCGAGCTCGATTTTGCTCAGCGGCTGACGTTGCCGCTCAGCCTGCGCAACGCCGGCTCGCGGCCTCTCAGCTACACCGTGACCCTGCCGGCCGACTCCTTTGGCGTGTGGCGCAGCGATGAGCCCGACGGGCCAGCCGCCACATGGACCGATCCGCCCAAAGAGGCTGTGACCATCCCGCTCGCGGACGACGGCGCCAGCCCGCCGCTGCCGCTCGGCTTCAGCTTCCCGTACCGCGGCAAGCGCTACGAGCGGATCTATGTGGCCGCCAATGGGCTGATCAGCCTCGAGCCGATGCCTCCCGAGGGCGTGCCTTTCGCCCGCGGCTGCCTGCCCCTGAGCGAGACCGCGGGGCCCGCGATCGTGCCTCTGCGCGTCGATCTCGACCCCAGCCAGGATGGGGCGCGGGTGAGTTACGCAGCGCTGCCGGAGGGCTTCCTGGTGACCTGGGAGAATGTCCCGCTCTATAATGACAGCAAGGTGCGCCTCACCTTCCAGGTTCTGCTGCTGCCCGACGGCCGGATCAGCATGCGCTACCACACGCTTGGTGAACTGCCGCCGGCGGAGTCGGCGAGCTACGGCCTGCAGTACGGGCTGCAGGAGGTGCAGGCCCTCGGCTGCAAGGGCAGCCTCGACCTGTTCGACGGCCTGACGGTGGAGCTGCGGCCACAGACGCCCACGCCGGCCTGGCTTCAGCTCGATGCGCTGAGCGGCGCCATCGCCCCCGGAGAAACGGCCGACTTGGACCTGAACCTGCGCTGGGTGCCCCCTGTACCCGCCGGCTGGCCGCTCAGCGGCGCTCTGCTCCTCCAGACGAACGATCCGCTGCGCCCCGAGGTGCGGCTCACCGTGCGGCTCGAGCCGCGAGCCGCGCCGTACAATCTCTACTTTCCGCACGCGCCGGTCTACAAGGGCAGCTAACTGCCGTACGGTGTAGTTGTGCAGTACACCCGCGCAACATTCGGTCGTCACCCATCGTAAGGATCGGCGGGAAACGATGGGGGGCGGCGGATGAGCGTGCACATCGATGCCGTGTTCGCGCCGATCGACGCGGACCTTGGGCTGGAGCGGGTGGCCGGCGGGAATGAGACCGAGGTCTACCGCAGCGATGACGGCCGCTTTGTGGCGAAGCTGAAGCACGAGCTGGGGGCGTCGCTCGAGGTGGCCCTGGCCGAGGCCCGCGTGATGCGGGCCGCCGCCGAGGCTTTTGCGGCTTGTCTCGGCCCGCGCTACAGCATCCCAAGCTACTATCTGCTCTCGCGCGACAGCGGCGGCCAGGTGCAGATCCTCGTGCTGCAGCCGTACCTCCACGATGCGCAGCCGCTCTACATGCTGGACTACCGGCGTCTCCCGGCCGAGGAGCGTCGCCGGCTGGCCACCGATCTGCGGGCGATCATCGCGCGTGCCGAGGCGATGTATCGCGCCACCGGGAGCATGCCGGATCTCTACGGACGCACGAGCGCGAGCCGCGCCGAGCGCAGGCAGAACCGTTCCCTGCGCCAGCTGCCCCGGCGCATGTGGAGCTTTCTGGTGGAGCGCACGATCCTGCGCTCCCATAACCTGCTGCGCACAACCGACCCGGCGCGCCCCGTGGCGCTGGTGGATTACGATTTTGTGCGGCGCGGCGCGCTCTACCGCTTCGTGTATTTCTTGGTGCGGATAGCGCTCTTCTGGCGCGACCGGGCGGCGATCAGCCTCGTGCTAGGGGCGTAGCGGTGGGGCGCAAGCGTTTCGCGCCACTGCGTCCGTCGTTCCCGCACCCCTGGTCCACGAGGCCCGCGCTGGCCCTTCTGGGCCCCTAAAGCTGGCGCCCGTTAGGGGGGCGAGGGGCAAGTGTCCCCACAAAGGCAGCCTCCAAGCCAGTTGTAGTGGTACAGGGTGCCGCCCCGAGAAACGAGGCAGGGCACCCCACACCGCCCGCCGCGCAGGCGACTCCCCTTCAGATGGCGCCGGCCGCGCGAAGCGCCGCGATGCGTTCCTCGTCGTAGCCGAGCAACTCCCGCAGCACCGCCTCGGTGTGCTCGCCAAGCCGCGGCGGCGCCGAGCGGATGCGGGCCGGGGTGGCGCTGAGCTTGGGCGCCGGGCCGATCAGGCGAAGGCGCTCGCCTGCCGAGTCTTGCACCTCCTGGACCATGGCCCTAGCAGCTGTCTGCGGCTCCGCGAGGGCTGCGGGGATGTCGTTGACAGGGCCACAGGGCACATCGGCGGCGAGCAGCGCCTCCACCCAATGGGCCACGGGGCGCGTCGCGGTGATGGCCGCGATCGCGGGGATGAGCTGCTCGCGATTGGCCACGCGGGCGGGGTTCGTCGCGTAGCGCGGGTCGGTGGCCCATTCAGGGCGGCCGAGGACCTCGCAAAAGCGGGCGAACTGACCATCGTTGCCGACCGCCACCATCACATCGCCGTCGGCGGCCGGGAAGGGCTGGTACGGCACGATCGTTGGGTGGGCGTTGCCGTAGCGCTTCGGCGGGCGGCCCGCCACGAGGTAGGCGCTCCCCACATTGGCCAGCCAGCTGAGCTGCACATCGAAGAGGGCGATGTCGATCTGCTGGCCCTCGCCCGTGCGGGCGCGATGGTGCAATGCCGCCAGGATGCTCGTGGCCGCGTAGAGCCCTGCGGTGATGTCCGTCACCGCAATGCCCACTTTTGATGGCTCGCCGTCTGCAGGCCCGGTCACGCTCATCAGGCCGCCTTGGGCCTGGATCACCGTGTCGTAGCCGGGGCGGCGCGCATAGGGGCCATCCTGGCCGTACCCTGTGATCGAGCAGTAGATCAGGCCGGGGCACTCGGCTCGCAGCTGGTTGTAGCCGAGGCCCATGGCCTCCAGCGTGCCCACCTTGAAGTTTTCGATCAGCACATCGGCGCGCCGCGCCAGTTCCCGCAGCACGGCTCTGGCCTCGGGCCGCTTGAGGTTGAGGGTGATGCTCTCCTTGTTGCGATTGGCCGCGATGAAGTAGGCGCTCTGGCCGCTCGCGGTGAAGGGCGGCCCCCACGCCCGCGTCTCGTCGCCGACTCCTGGCTGCTCTACCTTGATGATGCGCGCCCCCAAATCGCCGAGAAGCTGCGTCGCGTACGGGCCGGCGAGCACCCGGCTCAAATCCAGTACCAACAGATCGTCGAGGGCTCCGCCCATGACAGCTCCTCATGCTCAACGCGGGGCGCTGCCGCCCCATGCCTCTCTGCCCCCAGACGCCCTGGCGGGGGCGTGGGGCAAGCGCCCCACAAACGCACGCACCGTGCAGGCGCCCGCCTTGCACCCCCGCGGCACAGCGCGTACAATGCCCGGCGCAGCCCCCTTTGAATAGCTGGAGTGTACCATGACCGAGCGTGTCGGCTTCATCGGCCTTGGGATCATGGGGCGCGGCATGGCCGCCAACCTGCTCAAAGCCGGCTTCGACCTCACCGTCTGGAACCGCACCGCCGCAAAGGCCGACGAGTTGGTGGCCGCCGGCGCCAAGCGCGCCGCCAGCCCCGCCGAGCTCGCCGCCGCCTGCGATGTGGTCTGCTGCTGTGTGAGCGACACCCCCGATGTGAAGGAGGTGCTCCTCGGTGAACAGGGCGCCATCCAGGGCCTGCGTGAGGGTGCCCTGGTGATCGATATGAGCACCATCAGCCCCCAAGGCGCCCGCGAGGTGGCCGCCGCGCTCCGCGAGAAGGGCGTCCACTTCCTCGACGCCCCCGTGAGCGGCGGCAGCGAGGGCGCCGCTAAGGGCACGCTGAGCATCATGGTCGGCGGCGAGGCCGAGCAGCTCGAGCGCGCTATGCCTATCCTCCAGGCCATGGGCAAGACCATCACCCATGTCGGAGGCCACGGCGACGGCCAGAACGTCAAGCTCGTCAACCAGATCCTTGTCGTAGGCAATATGCTCGCCGTCAGCGAGGCCCTCATCTTTGCCCAGGCCGCCGGCATCGACCTGGAGAAGACCCTGCAAGCCGTGGTCGGCGGCGCCGCCGGCAGCTGGATGCTCGCGAACCGCGGCCCCCAGGTGATCCGCCGCGACTGGCGCCCCGGCTTCACGATCGACCTCCAGCAAAAGGATGTCCGCCTGATCCTCGAGGCCGCCGACGAGATGGGCGCGCCTCTGCTCGCCACCCCTCAGATCTTTCAGCTCTACCGCGCGCTCCAAGCCGCCGGCCTCGGCCACGAGGGCAACCACGCCCTGATCAAGGCCTTCGAGCGCCTCGCCGGCTTCGAGGTCGGCGCGGCGGGGTGATAAGGTGACAGGGTGGCAAGGTGACAAGGTGATACCTGTTGACTCCGTCAGGTGTCCCCTTGTCCCCTAGCCCGGGTCGCAAGACGAGGCGAAGCCTCTGCGGAGCGAGGGCGATCACCTTGTCACCCTGTCACTTCGGCTCCGGCGCCATCGCGATCAGCATGGTCAGGCGCCCGTCGCCGACGTTGCGCACGCCGTGGCTGACATCGGCCGGCGCCCAAGCCAGCCCGCCCGGCCCCAGCCGGCGCGTCTCGTCGCCCACGGTGAACTCGCCTTCGCCCTCGATCACAAAGTAGCATTTGTCGCGCCCGTGGTGGCTGTGTGGCGGCTGGACTTGCCCTGGCTCCAGGCAGTCCATCCCCACCAGCATATTCGGGCTGAGGAAGATCGTGCTCTTGAACCAGCGCTCCTTGTTCGCCCCGACATGCTCGCTGTAGTGGGTGAAGTTTCCCATCAGGCTCACCTCATCGTGTATACTATCGCCTCACACAGCTGATCATTCCATAGCCGGCCGCAGTCCGCCACAGCCGCAATCTGTAGTGGGCACCCTGCCATGCCGATCCTCGATGTGAAGATCGCCCTGCGCCGGCGCGACGGCGAGAGCTACAGCGTCGAGCTCAGCTCCACCCAGCCGGACAGCGACGCCGAGATCGTCTCCGAGCAGCCCGGCGTTGCCCGCTTCGATCGCGCCGCGCTCCAACAGCTCGAACTCGATCCGGTCGCCTACGGCCAGGCGCTCAGCGAGGCCCTCTTCGCCTCCCCGAGCGTGCTCGCCGACTTCAGCGCCGCCCGCGCCGCCGCCGATGCTGCCGACGCTGCCCTGCGCCTGCGCCTGCAGATCGACCCGAACGCCCCCGAGCTCCACTCCCTGCGCTGGGAGACTATCCGCGACCCTGCGGGCGACCGCCCGCTCATCCTCGGCCAGCGGGTGCGCTTCTCCCGCTACCTCGCTAGCGCCGACTGGCGCCGCGTGCAGCTGCGCCCCCGCGCCGCTCTGCGGGCCCTGGTCGCCGTGGCCGCCCCTACTGGCCTCGACAAGTTCGGCCTCGCTCCTATCGACGCCGCCGCCGAGGTGGCCCGCGCCCGCGAGGCCCTCGCCGACATCCCTGTGGCCGCCCTCGCCGGCCCCGGCGCGGTCACGCTCAACAGGCTCACCGCCGCCCTGCGGGATGGTTACGAGGGCCAGCAGCAGTTCGATATCCTCTATCTGGTGGCCCATGGCGTGATGGTGGACGGCGATCCTTGGCTGTTCCTCGAGGCCGACGACGGCTCGATCGAGCGGGTGGCCGGTGCCGATCTGGCTCAGCGCATCAGCGAGTTGGCGGTCAGCCCGCGCCTCGTCCTCCTCGCCTCCTGTGAGAGCGCTGGCTCCGGCGGCCTCGCCTCAGACGGCACGCCGCTCGCCGCTCTCGGCCCGCGTCTGGCCCGCGCCGGCGTGCCCGCCGTGATCGCCATGCAGGGCAAGATCTCGCTCAGCACGGCCGCAGCCTTCACGAGCGCCTTCTTTCGCCAGCTCCAGAAGGATGGCCAGATCGATGCCGCCGTGGCTGTGGCTCGCGGCGAGTTGCGCGACGCGCCCGACGCCTGGATGCCTGTGCTCTTCATGCGCCTGCGGAGCGGTCAGATCTGGTATGAGCCGGGCTTCAGGGGCGAGCGGCCCATGGAGAAGTGGCCCGCCCTGATCACCCGCCTCAACGATGGGCAGTGTACCCCGATTCTCGGCGAGCAGCTCAGCGAGCTTGTCCTTGGCACATCCCGCGAGCTCGCTCGTCGCTGGGCCCGCGAGTACAGCTTCCCCCTCGCCCCCCACCAGCAGGGCGAATTGCCCTACGTCGCTCAGTATCTCAGCGTCCATCAGGACCCCGAGTTTCCCCGCGACGGCCTGGTGCGCGCCACCCGCCAGGCGATCCTCGAGCGCTACAAGGCCGATCTGCCGCCAGCCCTCGCCACCCCCCGCGCCCCCCTCGCGAAGCTCTTCCCCGAGGTGGCCCGCCTGCGCCGCGAGAAAGGTCTGCCCGATCCTTATGCCGCCCTCGCCCAGTTGCCCTGCTCCGTCTACGTCACCGCCACCTTCGACACCCTGCTCGAGGAGTCGCTCAAGGCCGCCGGCAAAGACCCCCGTACCGAGGTCTGCCGCTGGAACGACGAGCTGATCGCGAATATACCCTCGGTATTCGACGACGAGAGCTACGAGCCCGACGAGTTTAACCCCCTAGTCTTCCATCTCTTCGGCATCATCACCGAGCCGACCTCGCTGGTGCTCACCGAGGACGACTACTTCGACTTCTTGATCGGCGCGACCCGCAATCGTGATCTCATCCCTCAGCCGGTGAAGACGGCTCTGGCCGATAGCGCGCTGCTCTTCCTCGGCTTCAGGATGGAGGATTGGAGCTTCCGCGTGCTCTACCGCGGCCTGATGAACGCCCAAGGCGGTAAGCGCCTGAAGCGCTACGCCAATATCGCCGGCCAGGTGCTGCCCGAGGAGACGCAGTTCCTCGCCCCCCAAGGCGCCGCCCGCTTCCTGGAGAGCTATTTCCAGGGCGCGAACATCAGCATCTTCTGGGGCACCGTGGAAGATTTCACCCAGGAGCTGAGCCGGCGCTGGCAGGAGGCCCAAGGATGAGTCGCGCTCGGGCTCACACCGGCGCGTCCACGCCGATCTCGCGGGCCAACTCGCGGAGGTAGCTCCGCATCACCTCGGTGCGGCGCTGCGCCTCCGCCCGGCCCGCTGCCGTCGTCATCGAGTCGGCCAGGCGCAGCAGTTTGGTGAAGAAGTGGTCCACCGATGAGACGGCGTCGTCGGGCGGCCGTTGCAGCGGGAAGGGCTCGTCAACGTCGTAGAGCGGCCTGCCCATCGTGGCGCCCAGCATCAGGCAGCGGGCGATGCCCACCGCCCCGATCGCATCCAGCCTGTCGGCGTCCTGCACCACCCGCGCCTCGGCTGTCTCGGGGGCGATCCCCGCCGTGAAGCTGTGGGCCGCGATCGCGTGGCTGACCGCCGGCAGCAGCGCGGCGGGGAAGCCTTCGTGGCTGAGAAAGCAGGTGGCCGCCTCGGCCGCCAGCCGCGAGGCCATAGCGCGCCGCGGCGAGTCCTTCGGCATGCTCACACAGTCGTGGAGCCAGGCCGCGGGCAGCACCACCGCCAGGTCGGCCCCCTCTGCGCTGGCCAGGGCACGAGCGTTGCGCACCACCCGCCTTGTATGCTCGAAGTCGTGGGCGGCGTCGCCAGCTGCTTGCTCCCGCAGGAAGGCCGCACAGCGCGCCTCCCACCGCTCAAGTTCCTGCTCGTCCATCATCCTCTCGCTCGTTGTGTGGTTCAGAAGTGGGTTGAGTAACGACCGACCACAGACGAGCGACCACGGTCGGGCAGGTTGCGGGCGGTCGTCGGTCGTCTGTCGTCGGTCGTCCTATCCAGCTGCTCACCTGTGGAAAGACGAAGGGCCAATCGCCCGGGCTTGGCCCTTCGCCTCTGGTCGAATGCCGGCAGAGCCTTCCGCCGCTACCGCCGCACAACCGGCAGGTAGATGCAGCTGGCGCAGGCGCTCCGCTCCTGCACCAGCGCCCAGGTGCCCAGGGTCTTCGTCTGCACGGTGACCTTGTTCGCGCCGCGGTCCAGCACAAAGGCCGGTGCAGCGTGCCAATAGCCATCGGCCAACCGCGCCGGGCGCAGCTGCGACTCGCGGATGTTGTTCAGGGCGTAATCTTGCCCGCCGTAGCGCAGCACAAGTCGCGCGGGCTTAAGCAGATCTGCATCGATCGGGCGATTGCTGGACACGGCCGTCAGGCTGATCTCATAGCCGTACCAGGTGGCCTCGGCGAACTGTCCCGTGGGGTAGATGTTGATCGTCGGGCTCACCGTCACCCGTACCGCGCTGCTTTCGGTGCTGCGGAGCGGCACCGAGTCGGGGGGGATCTCGATCCGCGTGCCGTCCTTCAGGGTGGCGCTCCAGCCGTTGGCATTGTTGAACTGGGCGATGATGCCGCTGGGTAGCCCTTCGGTCGGATCGAGCTCGATCGGGGGCAACTCCACGGTCTGCCAGGGCTGCGGCGGCCCTGCCACCAGGTTCGGCCGCCTGATGCCTTTCACTTGGATATCTGCTGAGCCGGCCCGCAGTTTGCCGTTGAACTCGCTGGGCCCGTTCCCCCGCCAGGTCAGCAGCACCTCGAAGACGCCGTCGCGGTCGGTCTCGTCTTTGTTGATCGTGACGCCGTAGATCTGGCCGCCTTTGACGGTCTGGTTGCTGTAGGCTTTCCCGTCTTTGATAAGCCTGCCGCTCAGGATGGCGCCGCCGTTGGCCTTCTCGGCGGTGATGTTGCCGCTCACGCTCTGGTTAAGGGTGGGAGGGCCCGCTCGCAGCAACGGCGTAGGAACGATGGTGATGGTCTCGCTGTCGAGGAAGCATTCTGTCAGGCTCTCGCAGGCGAAGTCGCCGCCGAGTTGGTAGCTGGCCGTGCTGCCGTCGGGGTTCTGCAGCGGCACGGCGATCTTGTAGCGGCCGTCGTTGCCGGTCTCGGCCGATGCCGTGAAGTAGGGGTTGCTCACCCACACCAACTGCCCGGCCAGAGGATTCCCCGCCTCGTCCTGCACAACGCCCTGCACCACGCCGTCGAGCTTCTGCAGGGTGATATCCTGGGTCGCCGTGGCGCCGGCTGCCACCGTCACCTCGTACTCGGTGTACGGGGCGTTGTACGGCGCATTCTCGTCATCCACGAAGGCGCTCAGATACCAGGTGCCCGCGCCCACACTGATGCTGAAGCTGCCGGTGTTTGGGTCCACATCGACCCATTGCCAGGCGTCGGCGGCCCGTTCAGGGGTAAGGCTTACCACCACCGGGACGCCGGTCACCGGGTTGCCCGCCTGGTCCAGCACCCTACCGCTGATCGTGGCGTTGTTGGCGTGCAGGGTCAGCCTCACCGTCTGCATCGCCGCTGGCTCGCCGGGCGCGGCCGGCGTTACGTGCACCTCCTGCTC
>DAOUGF010000766.1:0-2155 GCA_034429295.1 Chloroflexaceae bacterium | reverse complement strand
AAGGCTAAGGCTGAGGCCATTAAAGCCGCCTCCACACCCACCGACACGCCTGGCGTCACGAAGATCGGCCCATCGACGCCGGCCGCCGCACCCCTCGGCGGCGCGGCCGAGGCGCCGCCAGCCGGCGGTCTGGCCGTCGGCGTCACTGCCTTCGTCCGCCAGACCGGCGGCAAGAACCTGCGCCTGCGCGATGGTCCCGGCCTCAACACCAATGCCTTCGCTGGCCTCGCGCCCGGTACCTCGATGACGCTGCTCGAAGGCCCGCTCGAGAAGGATAACTATCCCTGGTGGCGCATCCGTACGGCGGATGGCCGCGAGGGTTGGGTCGCGGGCACCGAGCTCGTGACGACGCCCGAGTAGGCGGGCTGGTCTGTAGCCTCAGCTTACCGCATGAGTCGCTCGGAATGTGTGGCCGAAGCATTCGCAGCGTGAATGCTTCGGCCACGCGCCAGCCGAACGACCTTTGTGGCCCTCCATAGCGCTTCGCCTATGCCGCGCCGCAATCTCACTGCCCTGCTCCTCCTCGTGCTGCTCGCCGCCTGCGGGGCGCCCTCGGTCCCTGCACCCCCCACGGTGACGCTGCCTCCTCCCACGGCTACACCTGAGCCGACCGTCGCTGCAACCGCCACCCCGCCCCCGCCCGCCGCTTTGGAAGTAGGGGCGCGAGTGGATATCGGAGGGCGAGCGCTCTTTATCCAGTGCACCGCTCCGGGCAGCCCTGGTGTCCCCACGGTGATCCTCGAGGCAGGCCTCGCCGCCGATCACACAAGCTGGTCGCAGGTGCAGCCCGCCGCCGCTGTCCACGCCCGCATCTGCAGCTACGATCGGGCCGGCCTTGGTCAGAGCGACCAAGCCTCAACCCCGAGGGACGCCGCTGCTGTCGCGGCTGATCTCGCTACGCTCCTGCAGCGCGCCGCGGTGCCCGGGCCGTATCTGCTCGTCGGCCACTCCTTCGGTGGGCTCTTCGCCAGGCGCTTCATCGCCGACAATCCTGCCGATGTTGTCGGCGTTGTGCTCGTTGATGCGGTCCACGAGGATTGGTGGACGCGCGCCCTTGGGGCGCTGCCGCCGGAATCGCCGGACGACAGCCAGCGTCTCCAGAGCTTCCGCCGCTTCCTCACCAGCGAAGTGGCTGATCCGGCGCGCAATGCCGAAGGTGTTGATATCCCCGCGACTGCGGCGCAGGTGCGGGAGGCCGGCTCCCTCGACGCCCGCCCCCTCGTGGTGCTCACCGCCGGCATCTCCGATGTGCTCGCGCCCGGCCTGCCGCCCGAGGTGCAGGCGAAGCTCGACGCGCTGCTCCAACAGGAGTTGCCCCGCGAGCTGGCCGCACTCTCCTCCGACAGCACCGTGGTCGTGGTGCCCGACAGCGGCCACAACATCCCGCAGCAGCGACCCGACATGGTTGTGCTGGCGATCCAGGCCGTGCTCGCCGCCGTGGCCAACAAGCAGTAAGGCGACGCATCCCGCGACTGGTGCCTCGGCCCTAGCTCATAGCGATCATCAGAGCAGGTACACTGCGGCGATGATCACCGCGAAGAGCAGGAAGATCCCGAGGCCTGAGTCGCCCTGATCGCCCCCGCGCTGCTCGGCGCGCACCACGATCACTGGCGTGGCGGGAGGAGCGTTGCCTTGGGCGACGACGCTGAGGGCTGCGATACCGAAGAAAACGGCGATGGCAATGAGAATGGCCAGATCCATGATCAGCCTCTTCTAAACTACGCTGCTGGGGTTGAGCTTCGCCGGGGCAGCCGGCGGTCCGGGTGTATAGATCGAACGTTGCCGAAGTTAACGTTTGTGCTGCTGTGATGTGCTTCAGCCTGTCGTGGGAATAGTGTTAAAATGACACTATTCCTGGGCCGAAGAGAGAGGGCATCAGCCCTTAGATGGTGTCAAGTATACACTAAATGCCGCGCCCTGTCAACTATCTGGCGGAGTTTCACGGGGCATGAGCAACGTCGCGGGCGCTGTCGGCCCGTGCTCCGCCTTCGGGGCGCTGCCTCCCCCGCCGCCTCGCGTCGCCGCCCCGAACCAGTGCCACTTGCGTGGTGCGTGAGGATGCGGGCGGGCTCTGCCCCCCGCGCCCCCCGGCAAAGGTGCAAGCGCTTCGCGCCACTTCGTTCAGCGCCCCTCTGCACACCCCCAAGCAGGACGG
>DAOUGF010000765.1:0-2200 GCA_034429295.1 Chloroflexaceae bacterium | reverse complement strand
AGCGGGCGAGGGCCACCGCGCTTGGCCAGGGCTCAAGCCCGACGATGAGTCGGGTTGCCCGCAGGCCGTGGGCACAGCACTGGCCTCCTGCTTGGGGTCCAGGGGCGAGGCCCCTGGCGCGGGGGTTGTCAGGGGGCGCGCGTGCGCCCCCTGACGAAACAAGCAGGGTACGGGACGCCAACTCCCGCAAACGTCCAGCGGGGCGCCGACCCCGCTGATGCTGAAACGCCAACCTTGCGGCGCCCCCTACGCCCGGCTATACTGCTATCAGCAGCCAACGGCGAAGAGAGCTAGAACGACGAAGCCATGGCCCTCGCCTTCCCCCAAGAGCGCCGCCGCCCCGCGGCCGACCGCTGCGCCTCCTGCGGCGACCGGCTCACCGGCGCCTACTATACCCTGGTCGACCGCGCCGAGCGCTACTGCCCGCGCTGCATCGCCACGCGCCCCCGCTGCGCCTCCTGCGGCGCTCCGCTCGGCGAGCAGCACTGGCGGCTCCACGACGGGCGGCTCCACTGCCAGGCCTGCCACGCCACCGCGATCTACGATCCGGCCCTGGCGCGGACGATCTTCGACGAGACAGTGGCCGGCATCGTCGCCCAGCTCGGGCTCAGCCTGAACGTGGGCGTCGCCTTCCGCCTGGTGGACGCCCCGACGCTGGCCGCGATCCGTGCAGAGGGCCGCGATCCGCTGCCGGAGGGGCTCAGCACCCTCGGCCTCTACCAGCGCCGCGGCCACATCCGCGCCATCTACATGCTCTACGGGCTGCCGCGCCTGGCCTTCCGCACCACCGTTGCCCACGAGTACGCCCACGCCTGGCAGGGCGAGCGCTGCCCCTTGCTCAGCGACGACGACCTGCGGGAGGGATTCGCCGAGTGGGTGGCCTACCATCACCTGCGCTGGCTCGGCTGCAACTTGGCGGCAGAGCGCATGCTCACGTCGAACCACCCCTACCGGCCCGCCCTCGAACGGGTGCTCGCTCTCGAGCGGCAGCTCGGCGCCGCCGGCGTGATCGACTACCTGACCAGGGCCGAGTAATGCATAAGTGCAGCGGTCGCTTGTTCCGTTCGCCCGTTGCATGTGCATTGAATTATGGAGTTCACCCCCGAGCAGCGAGCGGCGATCGAGAGCGACGGCAGCCTGGTAGTTAGCGCAGGCGCCGGCAGCGGGAAGACGCGCGTGCTGGTGGAGCGCTACCTGCGCCTGATCGAGGCCATCGCCAATAGCACGCCCGACCCTTTCACCGCGATCCTCGCCGTGACCTTCACCGAGAAGGCGGCCCGCGAGATGCGCGAGCGGGTGCGCCAGACAGTGGAGGCGCGGGCCCAGGCCGGGCCGCCCGAGGAGCGGGCACGCTGGGAAGCCTACAGCGGCGCCGTCGAGGGCGCCCGCATCGCCACGATCCACAGCTTCTGCGGAGAGCTGCTGCGGGCCCATCCCGCCGAGAGCGGCATCGACCCCCGCTTCGCCGTGCTCGACGAGGTGGAGGCCGGCCTGCTGATCGCCGAATGCGTGGAGGAGACGCTGAGGATCAGAAGTCAGGAGCTGGAAAGTAGCGGCGAGAGCCCGGATGCTTCCGCTCTCTCGCTGCTCCTCGAAGAGTTCACCCCTAGCGAGCTGCGGGCCACACTCGCCGAGCTGCTGCAGGGCGGCGGCGAGGTGCGAGCCGCGCTGCTGAGCCTGCCCGCGACGCCAGATGCGCTAGTGGCCCACTGGGGCGCCCGGCTCGAGGCGGCGCGGTCGGAGGCCCTGAAGGCGCTGTTCAGCGGCGCCCCATGGCGCGAGGCGGCCGCCGCGGTCACGGCGCTTGCCGTCACGGCCCCGCCCAACGATAAGCTCGGCGGCCAGTTGCTCGAGGTAGCCCGCTGGTTGACGACGCTCGACCAGGCTGCGCCAGACTTTCGGATCATCGCTGAGCTTGACCTACGGGGCGGGAGCAAGAAGGCTTGGGGCGACGAGGCGGCCCTGGCCCGCGCCCGCGCCGCGCTGCGGGCGCTCCGCGATGCCTACGGGACGGCGGCTCCGCTGCTCGACTTCACCCCAGAGCCCGCCGTGGAGCGGCGCGCCGCCGCGGTAGTGCTCGCCCTGCGGGAGCTCGCCCTCGCCGCCGATGCGGCCTACAGCCACGCGAAGGCCAGCCGCGACCAACTCGACTTCGACGACCTGGAGCGCCGCGCCCGCGAGCTGCTGGAGCGCCATCCTC
>DAOUGF010000764.1:0-2433 GCA_034429295.1 Chloroflexaceae bacterium | reverse complement strand
GAGCCGTTGGCGGCCTCCGCGTCGAGGCCGAGGGCCAGCAGCACGTGGGAGGGCTCGAGCGAGCCGCTGGTGCAGGCGGAGCCGCTGGAGGCGCAGATGCCGGCCTGGTCGAGCAGGAGCAACACGCTCTCCCCCTCCACGCAGGCGAAGCCGAGGTTGACGTTGCCCGGCAGGCGCCGCTCGCGGTCGCCGTTCAGCCAGGTGAGCGGGATGCGGGCGAGCACGCCGTCGATCAGCCGGTCGCGCAGGGCCCGCAGGCGGGCGACCTCGGCGGGGCGGCGGGACTCGGCCAAGGCGAGGGCGGTGGCGAGGCCGACGATGCCGGGCACATTCTCCGTGCCGGCGCGGCGGCGGCGCTCCTGGGCGCCCCCATTGATCTGCGGCTGCAGCGGCACACCGCGGCGCACGTAGAGCAGGCCAACGCCCTTCGGGCCGTAGAACTTGTGGGCCGTGAGGCTCATCAGATCCACATTCAGCGCCTCGACATCCAGCGGCAGCGCGCCCGCCGCCTGCACCGCGTCGGTGTGGAAGGGCACGCCGGCCTCCCGGCAGATCGCGCCAAGCTCGGCGATCGGCTGGATCACGCCGATCTCGTTGTTGGCGTACATGATCGAGACCAGGGCCGTATCGGGCCGCAGCGCCGCCCGCAGGTCGTCAGGGTCCACCAGGCCGCAGCCGTCCACCGGCAGGATGGTGAGCTCGAAGCCGAGCCGCTCGAGATACTCGGCGGCGTGGAGCACGGCGTGATGCTCGATGGCGCTGGTGATAATGTGGGCACCCTGGCCGGCCGCGCGCCGTGCCAGCGCCACGCCCTTCAAGGCCAGGTTGATGCTCTCGCTGCCGCCCCCGGTGAAGATCAGCTCGCGCCGGCTGCAGCCCAGGATCAGCGCCACCTGCTCCCTGGCGTCGTCCACAGCCTGCAGCGCCGCGCGCCCAAGCTGGTGGATGCTCGATGGGTTGCCCGGGTGCTGTATAAAGTAGGGCAGCATCGCCTCGAGCACCTGCGGGTCGAGCGGGGTGGTCGCCGCGTGGTCTAGATAGACGATGCGGTCGCTCATGGGCGGCTCCAGATGCTTCTTAGAGGGGCGATAAACACTGTTTTAAGTATAACATACCCTCTCGCCCGCTCTGCCTCCATCCGAACACTCGTTCTAAAAATAGTTGACACGGCGCCCTCGCAATCCTTGACGCAGCGCTGACGGCGGGCCATGGGTTTATCCCATGTGGGTGAGGGATTCATGTGGGATAGTGTGGGATAGTGTGGGATAATTTCGGCGTCGAGGTGTAAAGCGCCCCCCGGCGATGGCGCTTACGGGCCTGCAACATCCCTTCGCTTCGCCGCGTATAAATCAGTAGAGCGGACACGGTTCGCGAGCGTTAGTGTGGAAAAGGAGCTCCCCCATGACAATGCAGCAGGGTTCTGTAGGCGAGATGGTGGCTCAGAGCCGTGATGTGATTACCAACCCAAGCGTGGCCACCTTCGAGCGCTACGAGAAGAGTGGCAATATTGGGACAGCCGGGGTCTATGTGCTTGTGGCGGCCGTGCTGGCGGGCATTCTGACCTTCCTTACGGTGCTGTTGCCGGGCGTGCCGGGCAACGCCTTCGGCGCCTTCGTCGGCGGCGTGGTTGGCGCCCTGGTGAACTTCGTGATCTTCACCGGGCTCGTCTACTACCTGGGCCGGAACTTCTTCGGCGGCACGGGCACCTGGGACGAAGTGGCCTACAGCTTCGCGCTCTTCATCGCGCCGTTCTCGGTGGTCTCAGGGGCCCTGACCTTTATCATCGCGCTGCTGGGCGGCCTGCCGCTGCTCGGCTGGCTGATCGGCCTTGGCGGGGCGGTGGCCTCGATCCTGGTGCTGCTCGCCCAGATCTACTTCGGCTTCCTGGCGGTGCAGTCCAGCATGAATATCGCTGATCAGGGCCGGGCGCTGCTCGTGCTGGTGCTGGCCGGCGTCGGCACCCTGATCGCGCAGCTTGTGCTCGCCGGCATCGGCGGGCTGCTGGGCGGCCTGCTGCCGCTGATCGTGCTGGTCGCCCTGGTGGCCGTGGTCGGCTCGATGATCATGCGCCGCCGCAGCCTGCGGTAAGCCGTGCGAAGAAGGCGGAAGTGCGTATGAGCCACTCCGCCTTCTCCTTTCTACCTGCCCAGGGCAGCTGCGGGAGCTGGCGCCCAAGTAGGAAGCCAGTGCCGTGCCACCGCTGATCTGCTACCTCGTCTCAGCGACGGGCTTGAGCCTTGGCCGAGCGCGGTGGCCCTCGCCCGCTGGTTGCGCCCTGCTCGATCCGGCGTGCCAGCGCCAAGAACCTCCCTCTCTGCTTGCCTGCGGCGGATGGGCGGCGGCACAACCGATGCTCGCACACCCCCCCGACCGGAGCTCTGCCGCCGGCCGAGGCGGATGGCTTAGCCCGACAATGAGTCGGGTACGCCGCCA
>DAOUGF010000763.1:0-17078 GCA_034429295.1 Chloroflexaceae bacterium | reverse complement strand
AGCGCTATCAGCCCAAGGTGTTCTCGCTGCGTGAAAACTACCGCTCTGCCGGGAATCTTGTCCGTGCAGCGCAGCACCTTATCAGGGGTTATACCAGAATTCGTGACACCAGGGGCCAGATCTCGTGATGCTTATCACAAGACCTGGCCCGCCCTACGCCGCTGAGTTCTCCTCAATGGGAATGCGCTTGTCCATATCGGGCTGTTACGAGCGAGCGTGTAATTTACAACGCTATCGAAATATTTCACAAAGCTGGTCGGAGTATGTCATGATCTCACCTTGTTGACGGCCGCGATCAGGGCGGCAGGCGATTCAGTTGGCCGGTCTGAACGACAGCGTGATCAAGGAACAGGGGTTGCATGTAACGAAGCCGGTCAGGCACCTGACCGGCTTCGTCTTCGCCACAGCTGTGAGCAGTGCTTACGGGGTGAGCGTCAGGAGCAGTTGAGGGCGATTATTGCCCTGGCGGGACTCGAAGGTAGCATCATCGCTGCTCTCGCCGACGAGGGCGAAGGCATAGCTGCCATCTCCGGTCACGACCGCCGTGACATCGTACTCGACCCAGCCGTTGGTTCCGGTTGCACCCACATTCGCTACGCTCGTATTACCCAGACTTGGCCGCGTGTCCCAGGTGATGCTGGTCTCCGACCAGCTCGCGTCTGTGGTGTAGACAGCCGGGCCGTTGCTGGTGCCGTTGCTCCCGACGTACAGCCGCAGCTTGGCACTCTGCACCGTGCCGCTCACCCCCGCAACAGTGAAGCGGAGATAGGACTCGATCGCCGGGCTACTGTCCACCTTGAGGATGTTGGAGGTGCCGTAGTTGCTCGTGGCAGTTGACGCCTCGACGCGCGCATCGGCCTCCGCCACGAAGCTGCGCGGGTTGGGCAGGCTGGCCTCCGCCGCGGTGATGACCAGTTCCGGCAGCGCGGCGCCCTCGCGCGAGGAGAAGGAGACGCCGTCATCGCTCGGCGCCACCAGCGCGAAACTAAAGCTCCCGTTCCCGGTGACAAGTGAGGTGACATCATACTCGACCCAGCTCCCCGCGCTGACCCCGCCGGAGGTGGCGATGGGCGTGCCAGCGCGGCTCGGGCGCGTATCCCAGGTGATGCCCGTCTCGGTCCAGTTGCCAGTCACCCCGTAGACCTCAGAGCCGACCGTTGTGCCGTTGGTGGTCGCGTAGAGGCGGAGCTTTGCCTGCTGGATTGGCCCCTGGAGCCCGGCGACTGTGAACTGGACGTAGCTCTCGATCGCCTCATCGTCGCCAGGGTCGCTCGCCTCGATCCGCAGCGTGCCGGAGGTGCCGTAGTTGGAGGTGGGGTTCTCCTGCTCCACCCGCGCATCGGCGTCAGCAAGGAAGGTGACGCTGCCACTGGATGAGGAGGTTACGTTCACCTGCGCCAGGGCGGTGGCGCTCACGCCGCTCGCATCCGTCACGCGGAGGGTGGCCATCCCCGAGAAGGCCGTGGTGTAGGTGTATGTCGTAGTCGCCTCGGCGGTCACGACATCGAAGACGCCATCGCTCTCGAAATCCCACTCGTAGAACGCGATGGCGCCATCAGGGTCGAACGAGTTAGCGGCCGTGAAGGTGAGCGGCTGGCCGAGCGACGCACTGTAGGGCCCGCCGGCGTCTGCCGTCGGCGCATTCGCCGCCGTGCTGATGGCGTCAAGAATGACTCCGGTGACCTCTGTTGCTGTGGCGGCCTGGAACATCATCCCGCCCGTGCCGTCCGCCAGGCCTAGAAAGGCGGCCTCGGCATCTGTATCGTCACCAATCAAGACCGGGTAGATATGGATAGGCGTGCCATTCGCCGCTGTGGTAGTCATAGCCGACGAGGCCATCAAGCCCAATTGCATTGGCGTACCGCCAGCGTTGGCGGCCGCAATCACGGAGTCGCTTGTGTAGCCCGTTTCCGGCTCAGGGTCGTGCGGCGGCGCATCTCCCATGAGGATAATGAGCTTTTCAGCATCAGCACGCCATTGGAGCTCTACTGCCTCCATCACCCCGGAATACACAGACTCTGGCCAATCCTCCCCATAACCGATGGTCAGCCCGTTGATTGCGTTGATAATCGTCGGCTGATCCGCGGTGAAATCCAGGGCGAGCTGGGCCGGGTAATCGCTCACATCACCATATGGCCAGTAGGGGAAGTCGCGAAAGTCAATCAGGGCGACGCGGTAGTCGTCGCCGCTCGTGGCGATGGTGTTGACGATCTGAGCGGCCGCGGCCTGGACGGCGGCAATATCATCATCCATACTGCCGGTCGTGTCGATCACAAAGGCAATATCCCGTTGCCGCGGTTGGCGGACACATCCGGTGGTCGCGCAGACGCGTGCCCCAACTGAATAGGCTGGCCAGCCGACCTCGCTGAACCGGAAGTTCCCCGAGGCCGAGGTGACAGCTACGTCGAAGCGCAAGGTGTAGGCCCCAGGCAGCACCGGGACATCAGCCAGAGTAAGCGTCTTGAAGGTAGCCGCGCCGGGCGCAAGGCCACAGAGCGACATGCTCTGCGTGCCATCATAGGTTTCCGGCCCAATCCAGCGATAGGTCAGGGCGTAGTTAAAGTTTGGGTACGTGCAATCCCAGGTGCTGACCCCAGTATTCTGCACCTGGAGCGTGATTGAATATGCGCTCCCGGCCAACAGCGCGGTCTGCTCCGCGGCGCCCCAATCGATCTGTAAGGGGCTCCAACGAAAGGATGGAGTGAGTGGATCCTGGGCGTCGCGAATGTGGATGCCGGTGTAGTAGTGGGTCAGGATCTGCTCGGGGCGAGTCCAGCGAACGCTCCAGGCATCTTCGGTGTTCTGAGCACCACGATTGCCGTATGCCCAACGGCTGGCTCCCCGCTGGCTCATACCTCTCCCGTGGCCGTCTTGGACAACATCAGGATGTGAACTGATAGGATCCTCTATCGATATTAGATAAGGAGCGTTTCCAGTTACCGTCTGGTCCGGAATATCGGCGAAAAACTCCGCGTTGACTGGCGCATCGCTGCTACTATCAGAGATGTAGCTGCGGTTTGCAACAGCGTCGCACACTTGTCGCTGTGCTCTTGTGAGCTGATTCCGTTGGTCGCACGGATTTTCGTTGATACCAAATACCACACCAGGATTCCCAAACTGATTTTCAAACCGGTAAGGGATGAACATTTGGAAGTTGGTGGAGTTTTCGATCTCCTTGTCTTGATACAACCAATGGTTGTATAGATAGGTTCGGGCGGTGATAGACTGGGCCTTTACGGCCGTAAAGTGGTAAAGTGTGGGATTAGTTTCCCCAGGTACTACATCCAACAGATAATCCATGTCGATGTTCACGACGGCGGGGTTCGTAGGATATGGATATTGATGGGCAAGATCTCCAACCATGTCCGTACAACCAAAGGAGGTCAAGTTACCTTGTGCGGCTTCACAAGGTGTACCTACATATCCTCCATCTGGGTCCAGTTGGTTCATCTGAATACTGATGGTCGCCGGTGGCTGGAATGGGTCTGTACCTTGTGAGGATGGCGTGGCATAGGATTGAACCGGTATGCTCGCCCACACCCACATACTCAGTAGAACAGCCAGGGTTCGACGTATGGCTCTCATTACTGTTCTCCTATGAGGCGATCCTGCCGGCAAACTCCTCAGCAGTCAGTTTTTACTCTGACCAGGGGCGTTTGAGTCAGCGGCAGGACCAGAGTGGCTACCTCGACGTTACGGTCATGCTGCCTTCGCCCGTGTCTGCCAGTAGATTGTGCGATAGAGCTACGGGGTCACGGAAATCAGGCAGATGCGATCCTCGGCTATTCTGCTTGGGCGCTCCTGGGTGAGCAGCGGGCACTTCACCAGCACGTTTGTACCATCCGGCGACCAAGCTACACCTCCGGCGCCATCGTCATAGTGTCCCGATGCAAACGTCTTCTCCGGCAACACCCGCTGCGCTACCCCGCTGAACACGTCGATGAGAAAGAGCCCCAAGAGTGAGCGGGTATCTTCGTCACGCGCGACCCTCCCCAAGGCCAGCAGGTACCGATCGCTTGGCCCCCACACCGTCTCGAACACAAACGGTGTGCCGAATTCGAGCGTCCGCAGTTGGCCCGTCACCGTATCCAGCACGACTAGATTCCGAAATGCGAATGGCGGCCCGCTGCCAACGTTGGTCAGGAGCGCTAGAAAGCGGCCCTGGGGACTCCAGCGCGCAGAAGCTGCCCAGAAAGGACCATCGGGATGCATGCCAAGCTCGACAGTGCACAGCTGCTCGCTTGCTGTATCCTGGAGGTAGAAGCCTGTGTCGTTGTACAGCGCTGTCCAGGTGCCTGTTGGGCTCCAGGCCGCCTGGAGCGGCGCTCGGGCCCGACCTTGCACATCCTGTGCTTGCTGCTGCGGCTGGCGGGGTGGAAGTGGCGGAGCGATCGGGCGTGCCTGAGGCTGCGGCGCCATGAGGTCAAGAACTTGGAGCTGCGTGCCTGCTCCCCGCGTGGCAAACAGCAGCTGGCGACCGTCAGGGTTGGCCGCGATATGTGGGCTCGCTAATTCTTGCGCCGCCTCTGCAACCGAAGCACCGGGGCCCTGGCTGGTGCGGAGGACGATCTGGTTTTGCGCATTCCCATCGGTAAACGCAACACTCTGCTGTGCTTCAAGCCACAGGGGCGGCGCGTTCCCAAGTAATCGTTCCCCCCAACGCTGAGTCTGACCACGCTGGACATCCCATATTTCGATGGCTTGTTTCTTCGCCGCGTGATCCGCACGAGTTATGAGTACGCGCCGGCTATCCGGCAGCCACCCTGAAATGCTAATAGACTGACCTGATAACAGCACCTGCGGCTCCGCAAAGGTGTAAGCCTCCAGCGCCGGCTCTTGAGGCTCCGACCCCGCGATGCCGCCAAAGGTGCAGGTTGGAACAGGTGTTGGAGCCACTTGCCCTTGTGACGAGTCGACGGCAGCAGTGGGCACCAGGGTCGGTTGACGGGACGGCGGTAGGGGCTGCTCCGCACGCACGGTGGGCGCCTGCGAGGCTTGCGGCGGCGCTGCCGAGTCCTCCCGCACGCCGCATGCGCTAAGTGTGAGCGTGGCCGCAACGGCCAGGAGCAGGAGGCGATGCACAGGGCTGTTCGTAGCGGGGGGGACATGGCTCATCGTGGGCTCCTATCTGAGGAGAACAGAGGGATCAACGATACTGACGACCGCCCGCAGGCGACCCGACGGCAGGCGGGTAACGCCTCAAACGCATAGAGGTTCCGGACTGCACCAGAAGCACTCTCGCGAATGAACGGGAATGCAACGGAATCGGCAGGATGAGCAGTTGCCAGGGGCAACGAGGTTGACGGCCGGGTGAGTAGAGTGGCGGGAGGGGTTACGCAACGAAGCCGGCAGTAATGCTGCTAGGGGTTGCTGGAGTAGCAGTGCAGCCAGAGCACGGGGAGCGCCAATGGGTAACTGGGGTTGGGCTTCAGGATGAGCTACCGATACGGATATGACGGTGACACTCGGGAACAAACCTGCCAGCGGCAGGAACGATATCAGCTGATGGACAGCACACACCCGACGCAACCGCAACATACAACCCTACTTCAGCAGCGATGCAGGCAAGGAGAATAGGGAGGAGGTACAGTCGGTAAAGAAGTGTATTGAAGGCGGGGCTTAGAAGGGATACTATCTGCCTTGTAAGAGCCTGGGTAGCCCTACCTTGGTACCCCCGTTTAGCTAGTACCTTGGCATCCTCATCTCTTAGAGGCTCCGGCTAGAGATTCGTGTAGCCACCCACAGTAAGCTGTAGCGTGTAGCCTCACTCGCCACGCTTGCTGATCTCACATTCGCATCAGAATGTTCTTTCTGGTACGAGTTGACAGCGACGGGCGCTTCCCCTACCATAGGCGCATCCCGTCCTGTTGCGATCCACGCTCGGCGCCGACGAGAGCCCTCCGGCCAAGATCGGCCCGAAAACTCGTATCAGAAAGGTTCCGCCAGTGGCCGAGCCCCTCGCCCCCCTGGCCGCGGCCTACCTCGAGTCGCTCGCCGGCAAGGCGCCAGGAACACTCGACGCCTATCAACGCGCCCTGCGCCACTTCCTCGCCTGGCTGCAAGAACGACCAGGGAGCAGCCCAACCTTTGACCCAGCGACCTTCACCCGCACTGCCGCCCAGGTCTACTTTGCGGAGCTGGAGGAGCGGGGGCTCAGTGTGAGCGACCGGGCGCGGCGTAAGGCTGTGCTCACCGGCTTTGCCCGCTGGCTCATTGAAGAACAGGCCCTGCTTCAGCGGAACCCGCTTCGTGGCGTCGCTCTGCCCGCCCAGCCGCTCTTAGCACCCCGCGAGCTGTCCAGCGACCAGCGCTACATCCTCCGCTCGCTCGTTGACCGCGACGGCGCACCCCGCAGCGCCGCCCTGTTTGCTCTCGGCTACTGGGCCGGCTGCCGGGTAAGCGACGTGGCCTGGCTCAAACACCAGCACACCCACCTCACGCCCAAGGCCGGCTGGATTCACGTCGGCTACAAGGGCGGCAAGGCTCGCGACATCGACCTCCACCGTGAGGCCCGCCAGCCTCTCGCTGACTTTCTCGCCCTCCGCCCCAAGGACGACACCGGGCGCTACCTCTTCCGCTCCCAGCGTGGCGAGCGGCTTTCCGAGGCCGGCATCCATCACTGGTTCCGCACGCTCAAGGCACAGGCCACCCACGCTGAATACCCGCTCATCGCCGAGATCAGCTTCCACGACCTCCGCCACGACTTCGCCCACCGCGCCCGTGCCGCCGGCTGGAGCCTGGAGGCCGTCGCCTTCTACCTCGGCCACATCACCAAAAAGGGCACGCCCGCCATTCAGACCACCGTCCGCTACACCCAGGTCAGCCGCGAGCAGGTCAAGCGTCAGCTCGGTCGCATCACCGGCTAATCCTCGCCCTCCATTTGCCGACAAGGAGTGATTGTGAAGCGCGTGTGGAACCCCGACGAACTGGCCGACCAATGGACGCTGACGCCCCGTGAACGCGTGCTCGTTGGCTGGCAGAAAAGCGACCATACCGCCCTCGGCTTCGCCGTCCTGCTCAAGTATGTCCAGATCGACGGGCGCTTCCCACGCACCCGCCACGAGGTGCCGCCGGCGGCAATTGCTCACCTCGCCCATCAGCTCAACCTCCCCGCGACGGCCTTCATCGCCTACGACTGGGAAAACCGGACGATCAAGCATCACCGCACCGCCATCCGCGACTTCCTCAACCTGCGTGAGGCGACGGTGGCCGACCAGGAAGCGCTTACGGCATGGCTCGTGGAGAACCACGTTCCGACGAGCCGCCAGATCCCCGCCCTCATCGAGCACGTCAAGACGCGCTGTCGCGAGCTGCACCTGGAGTTGCCCACCCCGGATCGGGTCGAGCGGCTGGTTCGCACCGCCATCGCCACCTTCGACGCGCAGCTCACCGCCCAGATCGTCGCCCGCCTTTCCCCAGCTACCTGCGAGCGCCTCGACGCCTTGCTCCACGAGCGGCCCCCAGGTGCGCCGGTGATCAGCGGACGCGGGCAGACCCTGCTCGCCGACCTCAAGCGCGACGCCGGCGCGCTCTCCCTACAAACGGTGAAGCACGAGAAGGCGAAGCTTGACGCCATCGCCACCCTGGAGCTCCCGGCGAACCTCTTCGCCGGCATCTCGCCGCGGCTGCTCCGGCACTATCGAGAGCAGGTGGCCACCGAGGATATTCAGGCCCTCCAGCGCCACCCTATCGCTCAGCGCTGGACCTTGCTCGCTGCCTTCTGCCTGCTCCGGCGTCAGGAGATCCTCGACACTCTGGCTGACCTGCTGCTCGATGTCGTGCAGCACCTGGGCGTCAAAGCCGAGCGCAAGGTCGAGCGCGAGCTGATGCGTGACTTCAAGCGCATCAGCGGCAAGAACACGATGCTCTACCAGCTTGCCGAGGCCGCCGTCGAACATCCCGACGACCCGGTGCGCGAGGTGCTCTACCCAGTGGTAGGCGAGCAGACGTTGCGCGAGCTGGTGCGCGAGTATCGCGCCTCCGGACCGACCTACCACCAGCGCGTCTACACCGTGATGCGGGGCTCGTACCAGCATCACTACCGCCAGGTCGTCCCGCTCTTGCTGGAGGTGCTCCAGTTCCACTCCAACAATGCCAGCTACCAGCCGATCATCGCCGCCCTCGACCTGCTCAAGCGCTACCACGAGGCGGCCCCGCAACAGGCCACCTTTGCCCCTGAAGAGCTGGTTCCCCTCGATGGAGTCGTCCCCGCCCGCTGGCGCGAGATCGTGGTCCAGGCCGGCGAGGACGGCGTGGAGCGAGTGAACCGCATCAACTACGAGCTGAGCGTGCTCCACACGGTGCGCGAAAAGCTGCGCTGCAAGGAGCTCTGGCTCGCGGACGCCGACCGCTTCCGAGATCCCGATGACGACCTCCCCGCCGACTTCGCCGAGCATCGTGAGGCGAACTACGCGGCACTCAACCTGTCACCCGACGCAATGGCCTTTACCAGCCACCTGCGCGCCCAGATGGAGGCAGCGCTTCAGCAGCTCGACGACACCCTGCCGAGCAACCGCCACGTCGCCATCATCGACAAAGGTGGCGGGTGGATCAAGCTCTCACCGCTGGAGCCTCAGCCTGAGCCGCCGCAGCTCCCGCAGCTCAAGGCAGCGGTGCGGCAGCACTGGTCGATGCTCAACCTGCTCGACGTGCTCAAGGAGACCGACCTGCGCGTGTTGTTCACGCAGCACCTGCGCAGCGTGACCGGGCGCGACCATCTCGACCCCGAGACCCTGCAGCGCCGGCTGCTGCTCTGCCTCTACGGCCTGGGCACCAACATCGGGCTCAAGCGGGTGGGTGCCGGCGAGCACGATGACAACTACCGCGACCTACTCTACGTGCGCCGGCGCTTCATCAGCCGCGAGAACCTGCGGGCCGCCATCGCCGCCGTCGTCAATGCGCTCTTTGCGGTGCGCAAAGGCGACATCTGGGGTGACGCGACGACGGCGTGCGCCGCGGACTCGAAGAAGTTCAGCGCCTGGGACCAGAACCTGCTGACGGAGTGGAGCGTACGTCACCGCGGCCCCGGCGTGATGATCTACTGGCATGTTGACCGTAAGGCCGCCTGCATCTACTCGCAGCTCAAGAGCTGCACCTCGTCTGAGGTGGCGGCGATGATCACCGGCGTGATCCGCCACTGCACCGAGATGAGCGTGCAGAAACAGTATGTCGACTCGCACGGCCAGAGCGAGGTCGCCTTCGCCTTCTGCAACCTGCTGGGCTTCCAGCTCCTGCCCCGGCTGAAGGGCATTCACCGCCAGAAGCTATACCGGCCCCAGGTAGGCCAGCCCGAGGCGTACCCGAACCTCCAGCTCGTGCTCACAAGGCCGATCAAGTGGGAGCTGATCGAGCAGCAGTACGACGAGATCGTCAAGTACGTGACCGCGGTGCGGCTGGGCACCGCCGAACCCGAGGCGATCCTGCGGCGCTTCACGCGCACCGCGGTGCAGCACCCAACCTACCAGGCGATCGCTGAGGTGGGTAAGGTCTACAAGACGCTGTTCCTGTGCGAGTACCTCCAGAGCGTCGAATTGAGACGCGAGATCCACGAGGGGCTGAACGTGGTGGAGAACTGGAACAGCGCCAACACCTTCATCTTCTACGGCAAGAGCAGCGAGATCGCCACCAACCGGCGCGAGGACCAGGAGGTGGCGATGCTCTCGCTGCACCTGCTCCAGCTCTCGCTGGTCTACATCAACACACTGCTGCTCCAACAGGTGCTGAGCCGGCCAGAGTGGCAGAACCGGCTGACGAAGGAAGACCTACGCGGGCTCACGCCGCTGATCTACGGCCACATCAATCCCTACGGCGTGATCCAGTTGAATATGGATACGCGCATCCCCATTGAGGAGAGCGCAGCAGCGTAGGCTAGGCGTGATTCGTGAAATAAGTCACGGAATGTGGCCCCTGGTGTCACGAATCCTGGTTTAGGCCCAAGTAGCCGTGTCGCAGGCCGTGGGCACGGGGCGCCTTGACGCAGTGGCGCGAAGCGCTTGCGCCCGCAAACAGCCGTGGACATACCGCCCACCCTTCCCGCGGCGCGCCAGCAAGTTATGTCAACAACTGGTGGGGATGGCGGGAGTTGAACCCGCACGCCTTGCGGCACATGATCCTAAGTCATGCGCGTCTGCCATTCCGCCACATCCCCATTGATATCCTGGCGAGTATAACACGCACGGATGGCGTTTGCAAGCGGTAACCTTGCGACGCGCCGTTGCCGCGTGCTATACTTCGGCAGCGGGAGAAGCGCAACGGCCTCGCGGCTGAGGCCATCAGGGAGCAGCCATGAAAGCCGTTGTCATGGCAGGCGGCGAGGGCACCCGCCTTAGGCCACTTACCATCAACCGGCCCAAGCCAATGGTCTCCCTCGTGGACCGCCCGGTGATCCAGCATATCATCGAACTGCTCAAGATTCACGGCATCACCGACATTATCATCACGGTCCAGTACCTCGCCAACGCCATCCAAGATTACTACGGCGACGGTAGCCTCCACGGCGTGAACATCACCTACTCGCTGGAGGAGGTGCCCCTTGGCACGGCCGGCAGTGTCAAACACGCCGAGCATCTGCTGGACGGGCCGTTCCTCGTTATTTCCGGCGACTCGCTCACCGACTTCAACCTCACGCAGGTGATCGAGCACCACATGAGCACTCAGGCCATGGCGACGATCACCCTCACGCGGGTGCAAAATCCCCTCGACTATGGCGTGGTGATCACCGATGAGGACGGCCAGGTACGGCAGTTCCTGGAGAAGCCGAGCTGGGGCGAGGTCTTCTCCGATACGATCAACACGGGCATCTACGTCCTTAACCCCGAAGTGCTCGCCTACATCGAGCGAGGCAAGCTCACCGACTGGTCCAAGGATGTCTTCCCGCGCATGCTCCACAAGGGCGACACGATCTACGGCTACATCGCGGAGGGCTACTGGACCGATGTAGGCACGATCGAGGCGTACATGCGGGCCTGTGGCGACTATCTGGCCGGCCGGGTGCGCCTGCCGCGCTCCGGCACCAACATCGGCGGCGAGGTCTGGGTTGATGGCGACGCCGAGATCGCGCCGGACGCCCAGCTCCACGGGCCGATCTACCTGGGCCACGGCGCCAAGATCAAAGGCGGGGTGATCATCCACGGCCCCTCGGCGATCCGCGACTACACGATCGTGGATGCGCGGGCTAGCATCGATCGCTCGATCATCTGGCGCAACTCCTATATCGGCGAGCGGGCCGAGCTCCGCGGTGCGATCGTGCTGCGCCAATCGAACATCCGCCAGCGGGCCGTGCTCTTCGAGGGCGTGGTGGTCGGCGACGGCGTGCAAATCGGGGCCGGCGCGGTGATCCAGCCCAACGTGAAGATCTGGCCTGGCAAAGAGGTCGATGAGGGCGCCACCGTCTCGTCGAGCATTATCTGGGGCAGCCAGGGGCGCCGGGTGCTCTTTGGCCGCTACGGCGTGACCGGCCTGGTGAATATCGAGATCACGCCGGAGCTGTGCGCCAAGCTCGGCGCCGCCTTTGGCGCCACGCTGCCCCGCGGCTCCACGGTGACGATCAACCGGGATGCCCACTACACGCCGCGGATGCTCAAGCGGGCGATCGTGGCCGGCCTGCCCTCGGCCGGTATCCACGTCTGCGATCTGCAGACCGTGCCGGTGCCGGTGGCCCGCTACTTCACCCACGCCTCGGGCGCCGCCGGCGGCGTCCACGTGCGGCTCTCTCCTTATGACAACCGCGTGGTCGAGGTGAAGTTCTTCGATGCGCAGGGCCTCGACATCACCACCGCAGCCGAGCGCAAGATCGAGAACACCTTCTTCCGCGAGGATTTCCGCCGGGCCTACCTCGATGAGATCGGACGGATCGCCTACGGCGAGGGCGTGACCGAGACCTATAGCAAGGCGTTCCTGGGCGCGCTGCGCTCCGACGCGCTTGAGGCGATCGGGCGCAGCTTCCAGCTTGTCGTGGACTATGCGAACACCAGCACCAGCGCGGTGCTCTCGCCTATGCTCCGCCGCTATCGCGTCGACGCGGTTGAGCTGAACGTCAACCTCGACGAGAGCATGGTCTTCCAGACCAGGGCCCAGTTCGAGGCCGGGATGGCGCGGCTGAGCCAGATCACTTCGGTGGTGGGGGCAAACGTGGGCGCCCGCCTCGACAGCAGTGGCGAGCGGCTCTTCATCGTGGACGACCGGGGCGTTCGTGTGAGCTCGCTCCAGGCGCTGGCGGCGATGACGGCGTTGGTGATGCGCGCCAGCGGCGGCGGCACCGTGGCGGTACCGGTGACAGCCCCGCTCGCCTTCGAGACGATCGCGCGGCGCTACGGCGGCCAGATCATCCGCACCAGGGCCACTCTCGGCGCGCTGATGCAGACTGCCGCCCAGCAGCCGGACCTGCTGATGCTCGGCGACGGCAATGGGGCCTATATTTTCCCCGCCTTCTACCCGATCGCCGACGGCATGTTCGCGCTGCTGAAGCTGATGGAGCTGCTCACCGTGACGGAGATGCGGCTGAGCACGCTGCTCGCGGAGTTGCCGCCCTATTACATGGCGCAGAATCGGGTGCCCTGCCGTTGGGAGTCGAAGGGCAAAGTGATGCGGCTGCTCAACGAGCAGTACGCCGAGCGGACGGCCAATCATATCGACGGGATCAAGATCGAGCTCGGCGGCGAATGGGTGCTGATCCTGCCCGACCCCGACGGGCCCTTCTTTCAGGTCATCGCCGAGGGCCACAGCGACGAGCAGGCCCGCGTGCTGGTAGAGAAGTACACAGGGCTTGTGACGAGCCTGCAGTAGCGACGCCGTCGCCCCGCGATCTGGTGTACACTCTACGGGCCGCGCGCGGCGCGGCCGGCAGCGCGCCCGCCGCGCGCGAGGAGCCCGAGCGATGAGCATCGACCGGCTTGTGGGCGGTTGTGTCGCCCAGATCGAGGCCAGCCACGGTGTGCGCGAGCAGGTGATCAGCGCCTCGCGCACCCTGATCCGCCAGTGCGCCAATAGCATCCGCGCCGCTCATCGCGGCGAGTTCGCCGAGGCCGAGGCCCTGCTCGCCGCCGCCGCGGCCACCGCCGCCCAGATCGGCGCCGCCACCGCCAGCAACCCCGAGATCCGCTTCGCCGGCTACACCCAGGACGCCCTCAAGGAGTACGCCGAGGCCCACCTCGTGCTCGCCTTCCTCGCCGGCCGCGAGCCGCCCGACGCCCAGGCCCTCGCCGTCGATCCCGCCCCCTTCCTCAACGGCCTCGCCGAAGCCGCCAGCGAGCTGCGTCGCGCCATCCTCGACGGCCTGCGCCGCGGCGAGACGGCCCGCGGCGAAGCTCTGCTCCAGATCATGGACGACGTTTACAGCGCCCTGGTCACGGTGGACTACCCCGACGCCATCACCGGCGGTCTGCGTCGCACCACCGACGCGCTGCGCGCCGTGCTCGAGCGCACCCGCGGCGATATGACCGCCGCCCTCCGCCAGGATCAGCTCACTGCCGCGATGCGCGAGCTCGAGCGACGGTTGGGTACTGAGGGATGAGGGGGTGACAGGGGGACGGGGGACAAGGGGACGTCCTGACGGTGCCGATAGGTGTCCCCCCATCCCCCTGTCCCCTTGTCAGCTTGAGCGCTCGCCGTAGGGCGCCCGCCCCCGGAAGCTCAGCCAGAAGACCAGCGCGCTCACCGCGGTGACGGCGGCCGCCCAAAGGAAGAGCGTGCGGTAGCCGAACAGGCCGATCACGTAGCCGCCGCCGAAGGTGATCAGTGTAAAGCAGATCCCTCCGGCCATCTCCGTGACGCCGGAGACGGTGGCGCGGCGGCTAGGCGGCACCAGTTCCAGGAAGTAGACCAGCGAGGCCGCGTAGCGGATCCAGGAGAGTCCGACCAGACCGATGAAGCCCAAGCCGGCTGCGCCCCAATGGGGGATGAGCGCCAGCGGCACGATGCTCAGGGCTGAGCCGAGCGTGGTGCCGATCACCACCGCACGATTGCCGAAGCGGGCGGTGAGCAGGGGCGTCGCCAGCGCCACCGGCACGGCGAGCAGCCGCCCCGCGGCGATAATCGCGCCGATCTGGGTGGTCGGCATGCGCAGCACCGCGTCCAGGTAGACGTTGAAGTAGGTCACGGTTGCCGCCATGCCAGCCACCTGGAGCAGCCGCACCATGGCCATCAGGGCGAGCAGGCCGAGCAGCGGCGGCACAACCTCGGCCCCGGCCGGCGCCGTTCTCGTTTCCTCAGGCCCAGCGCTCGGCCTCTGCCCCTCGCCCGCGGCACGGATGGCTAGGATGGCCGGCAGCAGCGCTAGCCCCGCCACCAGCAGCGCGTAGCGGTAAGGCTCAGGGCTGCTGGTATTGGCGCCGAGTAGCGTGGCGAAGAGCGCTGGCAGCGCCCCGCCCACCAGGCTCCCCAGGAAGGCTGAGAAGGAGAGCAGGCCCGTCTGCAGCGAGAAGACTTGGGTGCGCCGCGCCGCCGCCACCTGGCCCATCACGAAGGGCGCGGTGTTGACGAAGAAGAGCGCCAGCCCCAGGTAGAGCAGCCCGTATGTGCCGGCCAGCCACCCTAGCCGCACGCCCTCCGGGAGCATGTCGGCCATGGGCAGCAGCACGCAGCCGACCAGCGTCAGGGCGATGCCAAGCAGCATCATGCGGCGGCTACCGAAGCGCTCGCCGAGCGCTCCTGACGGCAGACTGGCGAGGGCGAAGGCCAGCGTCCCCGCCGCGTTCACGATGCCGATCGGCTCGGGGCCGTAGCCGAGCCGCAGCAGGTAGAGGTTGAGCAGCACCGCGAACACGCCGCCATCCACCACAAAGCCCACCAACCCGATCGTGAGCAGGTAGAGCCCGATGGTGGGGCCCAGCAGGCGCAGATCGATGAAGTAGCGCAAGGCCGGCGAGCGATCAAGGCGCATATGGGTGCGACGCCCGCGCGGCGTCTCCCTTTCTGGAGCAGCGGTGGACCGGCGCCATTATATGCGAGGTTATGCACGCGTGTGCTATCATAACCGTATACGGAAGACCTCAGCCGGTAACGAACCATAAGGGCGGCGTTCGTGCCGCTCTGCCAAGGCGAGCCACAGCCTTTGCTCTGAGGCGAGCAGCCAGCTTATCGTGATCGAGCAGCAAGACGAACTGAGCGAGCTAGGCACCGCCGCCCTTCCCGCCGCGGTGCTGGCGGCGATCGAGGTCTGTGCCGAGGCCTGCCGTAACACGCTGCGGGAGCTCGATGGTGAGCGGGAGCGGCTCCGCGCCGCACTGGATCGGCGCATCAGGCTGGCGCCGGACGGGCCAGCGCGCCGCCTCTGCGCCGTCGACGGCGCCCACGCCACCGTCCCCGCCGCCGGGGCCACCTTCGTCGCCGTGGCGGCTGCCGCCGTCGAGGAGTCCACCCTCACCGACCAGGATGTGCTCGTACAGTTGCTCCCCCCCGTCGAGGAGCTGGAGATGATCCTCGGCGGCTTGCGCTGCGTGCTCGAGCTGCGCCTGCTCGCTCGCCGCATCCGCGCCACCACCAGCGGCCTCTTCGTGCTCGACGGCTCCTTCTACTCGATGCTGCTGGAGATCAACCGCTTGCTCGTCCGCTTCGCCCAGGACCACAGCACGGGTCGGCCGCCGGCCTGGTGGGGCGCCTTCCGCCCGCTGATCGAGGGCTTCTTCCAGGACGAGGATTGGCGCCTGGTGCTGGAGTGCCGCCGCGTCGTGGCCCACCCCAAGTCGGCCACCGCCGCCGATGATGTGCTGGAGCTTGCGCCCCACCTCAGCGGCACCGTCACTGACCGCACCCTCTGGACGAGCGTGCTCAACGCCGGCGAGCACTCTCTGCCAGTGCACCTCATCCGCAAGGACCGGCCACACCTGCTCACCGGCTACCGCAGCCCGGCCCTGGCCGATTTCCACGAGCGCCGGGCGAGCATCGAGCGGGGCTACGGCCAGCTCTACGTGCTCTACTACCGCCCCGACGCCCTCGGCCCCGCCTACCGGCTGGAATTGCCCGCTGCCCTGATCGCCCGTGAGCCGCTCGGCGCGGTGCTCGCCACCTTCCGCGGCGCCCTGCAAGTCAGCAGCATCCAGGAGCCGCTCCCCCAGTTCCTCGCCGACGCCATCTGCCGGCAGCTCGGCCACGCCCTCGCCGCCACCGCCGAAGGGGCCCGCACCACTCTCCAGGGCGAGTTCGAGCTGAACCTTGTGCAGCGCTACCTCGGCCCCTACCGCACGCCGCGGGGGTAAAGCCCGCGGGGAATGGGGAATTGAGCTTGATGCTCAATCGCTAAGGAGGATGGGATGGCAGACGACGAGGCGGCCGTGCTCGCCAAGGTGCTGCTGCGGTCTCGCCCCGCGCCCGTGAGCGCCGACGGGCCACGGGGCCTGCTGCCGCTTGGCCTCGCGCAAGGGCGCGACGGGCTGCTCTACGTGCCTGAGAGCTACGCTCCTGAGCGCCCCGCGCCGCTGATCGTCATGCTGCACGGCGCAGGGGGCGCCGCCAGCCGGAGCATCGACCCGCTCATCGGGCTGGCCGAGGAGTGCGGCCTGATCCTGCTGGCGCCCGACTCGCGCGGCCGCACCTGGGATGTGGTGCTTGGCGGCTATGGGCCTGATGTGGCCTTCATCGACCGGGCGCTGAGGCACGTGTTCGACCGCTACGCGGTGAGCCCGGCCCACCTCGCTATCGCCGGCTTCTCCGACGGCGCATCCTACGCCCTCTCCCTCGGGATCATGAATGGCGCGCTGTTCAGCCATATCATCGCTTTCTCGCCAGGCTTCTCGGTGCCGGTGGTGCAGCAGGGCGAGCCGGCGATTTTCATCTCCCACGGCACGGCAGATGAGGTGCTGCCGGTCGAGCGCTGCGGTCGCCGCCTGCGGCGCATCCTGGCGGAGGGCGGCTACAACGTGCACTACCACGAGTTCGAGGGTGCTCACACCATCCCGGCGGCCATCGCCCGCGAGGCCGTCGCGTGGTTGCTCCAGTGAATCCCCTTGGGATCTGCGGCGCGCCGCCAGCGGGGCGCAAGCGCTTCGTGCCACTGCGTCCGCCACCCCCGCTCCCCTGCGCTGGATGTCTGCGACACGTCTACTTGCGGGCGCTGGAGCCCCGCACCCCATGCTTTGTCAGGG
>DAOUGF010000762.1:0-4496 GCA_034429295.1 Chloroflexaceae bacterium | reverse complement strand
GCGAGCGGGCTCCGCCCCTCGCGCTCCCCGCCAAGGGGGCGGCTGCCCCCTTGGAACCCCTGAAGCCGACGCCCGCCTCAATCCGCATACCATCGCTGCATGCTCCTTGGCGCCGAGAGCGGGCGATGCATTCCCCGCCCCGCGTCCGCTGCCGGGCAGCTTCGCCTCCACCGACATCCCTTTAGGCAGCGAAGCTGTGGGGCAATTGCCGTCGAGCGAGTAGTGCCACTCCCGCTCTCGGCGCCGAGGGGCATGCGCCGCCAGCCGCCCTCGGCTGGGAAAAGCGTCGGCTTTTGGGGGTCCGGGGGCGAGGCCCCCGGCGCGGGGGTTGTCAGGGTGGCGAATGCCGAGGCATCCTCGAAGAGTGCGTCCGCCCCCTGACGGCGGGGTGCGGGGCGCCAGCGCCCACAAACGCCCGTGCGGCCAGCACAGCCAGCGTCCGCCCCACGGTGAGCCAGGGGCGGGGATCATGTATACTGTAATGAGGAAAGATACAGCGCGAGCGCTTACTGTTAAGGATACAAAAATGCCGATCACATTAAAAACCCCGCGGCAGATCGAACTGCTGCGCGAGGCCGGCCGGCTTGTCCGCGCCACTTTCGACATGCTGCGAGAACATATTAAGCCAGGCGTCACCACCGCCGAGCTCGACGCCCTCGCCGAGGAGTTCATCCGCCGCCATGGCGCCGAGCCCGTCTACAAGGGCTACGTACCGCCAAGCCGGCGCGGCTGGTCCAAGCTGCCCCCGTTCCCCGGTTCGATCTGCGCCTCGGTGAACGATGTGATCTGTCACGGCATCCCGAGCAAGAAGGAGCGGCTGCGGCAGGGCGACATTGTCGGTATCGACATCGGCCTGCGCCTGAATGGCTGGATCGGCGACGCCTGCGAGACGTTCGCCGTTGGCGAGGTGGATGAGACCACCCGCAAGCTGCTGGAGACGACGCAGCGCTGCCTGGAGTTGGGGATCGAGCAGGCCTATCCTGGCAAGACCTTGGGCGACATCGGGGCGGCCATCCAGCGCCACGCCGAGGCGAGCGGCTTCGCGGTGGTGCGGGAGTATACCGGCCACGGCCTCGGCCGTAACCTCCACGAAGACCCGACGGTGCTCCACTACGGTGACCCCGGTACCGGCCGCAAGCTGATTCCCGGCATGGTCTTTACCATCGAGCCGATGATCAACGTCGGCAGCCCCGCGACAAGGCTGGAGCGGGACGGCTGGACGGTGCGCACCGCCGACGGCAAGCGCTCCGCCCAGTTTGAGCACACGCTCGCCATTACGGAGGACGGCCCTGTGCTCCTCACGGCCTAGCGCAGCAGCGGAGGCTATGCGGGCCACTGGCCTGAGACCAAGGCCAATCGTTCAGGTTTGGCCCTTGGCCGCGACGAACGAAGGCTTCGGCCAGCTCACATTGATCGCCATCAGCGAGGCCAGCCCTTATGGATGAGAATCTTCCTCTGGAGTACCAGCTGGTGGATGCGCTGCTCGCCAACGACCGCGAGGAGGCCCGGCGAATCGCGGCCGCCCTTCACGAGCGCGGCTTCGAGGCCGCCACGATCGAGGCGGCCCTCGCCGAGTATCCAGAACTGGAGGAGCCGCTCTGGGCCGTGCTGAGCGAGGTGATCCCGCTGGCACGCCGCGCGGCCAAGCGTCGCGCCATCCGCGCCGCTGAGGAGCGGGACTGGGGCGATTGGAAAGAGGGGCGCCGCTCCTAGAGAATGCGGTAGATCACGAAGGTCTGCGGACCGTCGCTATCCCGCAGCAGGATCTCGATCTCGTCGCGGGTGACCGCGCCGCGGCTCAATGGGTCGAAGTTCGCGCCACCCTCGATGTAGTAGTAGTAGATCGCGCCGCCATGTTCGAAGCCCCGCAGGTTACTGGCGCGGACGCTGCGCTCCGGGCTCAGCGTGATCAGCGGGTCGTGGACGGTGCCGCCGATCCGGTCGCGCACGGCCTGCTGGATGATGCTGATATCGTTGGTGGCGGCAAGGGGCGTAGCGGACGGCAGCAGGGTGAAAAGGGCCCAGACCAGCACGCCCACAAGGAGCGCGAGTTCGAGCCCGACGAGAACTGCAAAGCTGCGAGGCCCGATGCGGTGAACCGGCACCGTGCGCTCGCGCAGAACGCTCTCGGCGATTGGATGTGTGGTAGCCTTGATCACGGCGATCCCCTCGTCGTTGGCGCCGTTGACGATTCGGTTCGGGCCGGGAAAGCGTAGCTGGAACAGCCTGGAGCTACAGTGTACCAGAGCCGCAGAGCCATCGCTATAGGTCGAAAGTCACAGCGCACTGACAGTCTGCTGGAAGCGGTGGGCCTGTAAATAGAGACGAGCAAAGCAGTGGGAATGTTCCGTAAAATTTCAGTTAATTGGAGCCTGCTGGTAGCCCTTGCGGCGGGGGCGCTCGAGGGCTTACTCCTCGCCCGCCTGCTGGCCCGGCTCCTTGCGGGGCGGCCCGACAATCCAGCCCTGAGCCTGCTCTACGCGCTGACGGGGCCGCTGGTCGCTCCGCTCGCGGCCCTCGATTTCGACCAGCCGCCCTACGGCGCGGCGCTGGAGTTCTCAACCCTCACCATGGCAACAATCGTGCCACTCGCCGCTTACCTGGCCTGGGTCTTGCTCCGTCGGAGCGCAACAGTGGCAGGGAGGAGGCCGTCTTAGGCGAGGGGGCATGAAACCGACCTCAGCCTGCCCGATCGGACGAGGAAGGAGAAGGCGGTGAACACAGGAGCGCTTGGCGATCTGCTGTTCTGGCTGCTGGTGGCGATGGGCGTCGCCCTTACGATCGCTATCGTAGGCCTGGCACTGCTCTGGCGAAGTATCAGACGCCTGAATGTGCCGGCCGACGCCGGCTACTTCGAGACGATGCACTATGTGCCGCTGGCCTTGGTGGTGGTGCTCGATCTGTTCGACTTCGGGCTCGACATCTTTGCCGCCCCGCTGAGCTGGATCATTCTCGACCGGCTGGGGCTGCGCAGCCTGCGGAACAAGGCGGCGGTCGAGGCTCTGATCCCCTTTACACAGCCGATCCCGACCTTCACGATCAGCTGGCTGGGCGCGCGGCTCTTCGGGATCGGCGATGAGGCCCTCACCAGGGTGATCGAGGGCGAGGCGCGGCCCACACGCCCGCGGCTGCCGTAGCCGCGAGCCAGCCCAGCGGCAACAGTTGGTCAGAAAATGCTTGCGGCGCGGGTCTGCCCCGCGCCGCAAGAACATTCATCAAATCCAAATAACATTCATCAAATCCAAAGGATGGCGCAATGATAGCGCCAAGTAATGACACTTCCGTGAATAAGTTGGCCTACGAATCTTAAAACGCCTCTGCCTGCTCCAACGAGTACATGCATAGACAACCATGTGCCAGAGCAAGGCAGAAGAATGGGATGCACGCCTCGAACAAGCCCCGCGAGGGCGTAGCCGCGGGCGCCCGTTAGGCGCCGCCGGCATGATGAACAGTTCGTCAAAGGGCGGGCGTCCCTGCGTCTCGGCGCGCCCGGGCAAGGGCTCGCAGGCTGCTCCTAGCGCTCGGCCGCGGCGTCTACCAGCTTGGCACCAAGCACCCGCAGCAGGTCTGCTACATCCACGCCGAGCATCACGCCCCGCTGGCCGGCGTTCACGTAAATCCGCGTGAACTGCTCAGCCGAGCGATCGAGGTAGCTCTGCCATCGCTTCGCCATGAGGGCGAGCGCGCCGATACCGCCCACCTTCAGCCCGGTGAGCCGCTCGGTTTCAGCTCGCGGCATCAACTCCAAGCGCTTGTAGCCTAAGCTGGCCGCGAGCTTCTTCAGATCGACCTGCCGGTCGGCCTGGAGCATCACCAGGATCGGGCGCCCGTGGCTGGCGCCGGAGAGCACCAGCGTCTTGTAGACCTGGGCGGGCGGCAGCCCGATCCGCCGGGCCACCTCCTCCGCGTCGGGCGGGTTGTCGGGGTCGTATGTATAGGTGTGGACGCTGTAGGCCACCCCGTGGCTTTCGAGGAGGCGCTGAGAGTTGAGCTTCTGCATGCCCGCAGTATAAACGACCAGCGCGGCTTCACCCGCTTCGAATTGGTGGCGATCCTCACGGGTGTGCCACTCTACGCCGCCTGCAGCTACAGCGACGCCGAGCCGATCGAGCTGCCGCTGCCTGGCGGGAGCTTCCCATGCTTGAGAATGGTGAAGGCGGTGGGGTAGGAGCGCTAAATAGAACCACATATGAGATGTCGCTCGGAAGGTACGGCCGAAGCATTCGCCCCATGTCGCGCCTGTGGTGCGGGCGCCATCCAGTACGAATGCTTCGGCCCCACGGGCCTACCGAAAGATTTCTGTGGTTCCATACAGAGCCTGCCGCGACGCCGATACGATAGGCGGGCTCTTTGCTGCGCTTCCCGTAGGCGCTACTCCTCGCTGTAGAGCGGAGTGCTGAGGTAGCGCTCGCCGTTGCTGGGGGCGACGAAGACGATCAGCTTGCCGGCATTCTCGGGGCGGCGGGCGACGCGCAGGGCAACAGAGGCGGCGGCAC
>DAOUGF010000761.1:0-5324 GCA_034429295.1 Chloroflexaceae bacterium | reverse complement strand
GGACAGGGCGCAACCAGCGGGGGAGGGCCACCGTGCTTGGCCAGGGCTCAAGCCCGTCGCTGAGACGAGGTAGCAGATCAGTGGCGGCACGGCACTGGCCTCCTACTTGGGGTCCAGGGGCGAGGCCTCTGGCGCGGGGGGTGTCGGGGTGGCGAATGCCGAAGGCATCCTCGAAGAGTGCGTCCGCCCCCTGACAAATCAAGCTGGGTGCGGGGCGCGAGCTCCCGCCTTCCCAGCGGGGCGGCACACAAGGGCCGGGATTGCCGTACAATCGAGGCGCAGCGATTCACCCCCGATTGTGGTATCCTGCAGTGGAACATCTGTGTTCAAGGGAGGCTACGATGCGCGCCCGTCTCTCTCTGCCGACTCTGGCGCTCCTCGCGCTGCTCGCCGCGCTGCTGCCGGCCGCCGCGCCCGCCCATGCCGCGCCCCAGGGCTCCCTCTCGCCCAGCACTATCGCCCCCGGTGGCACACTCAGCGTGAGCGTCAGCGGCTTCCGGCCAGGCGAGCGGATCGACCGCTGGGTCACCCGCCCCGACAGCACCAGCGAGGCGATCTACCCCTATATCTACGCCGACGACGAGGGCCGCGCCGGCTGGACGTACACGCTGGCCGGCGATGCTCCCGCCGGCGAATGGACGATGGCGGCCCGCGGCGTGCGCTCGAACGGGCGCATCGGCCTGGCCTTCGAGGTCACCTACAGCGGCCCGTCCGCGCCCGAAGCCCCGCGGGCCATCGTGATCCCCGCCAGCGGCACGCCGGGCGATCGCTTCAGCTTCAGCGCCACCGGCTTCGATTGGGGCGAGCAGGTGGATGTCTGGCTGAACGGCCCGCAGGACGAGAACCTCCCCGGCCCCTACGGAGTCCACGCCGATGGGCAGGGCATCGCCTATTGGGCGTGGCGCGCGCCTGAGGATGTGAACCGGGGCGCCTGGCGCATGATCGCCGTTGGCCGCGTCAGCCGCGTGCAGCATATTATCCCCTTCGAGATCCGATGATCCCAACCCGCCTCACCCTGCACAACTTCATGTGCTACCGCGGCGACGGCGCCGCGGACGAGTTGCCCGCGCTCGACCTCGACGGCCTCCATGTGGTCTGCCTCTCGGGCGAGAACGGCGCGGGCAAGTCAGCCCTGCTCGACGCGATCACCTGGGCGCTCTGGGGCGCCGCCCGCCTGCCCGACGACCAGCTGATCGCCCAGGGCGCGAGCGAGATGCGGGTTGAGCTGGAGTTCCTGCTCGGCGATCAGCGCTACCGCGTGCGCCGCGCTCGCCAGCGGGGCGGCACCGGCAAGCGCGGCGGCCAGACGCCCGGCAAAAGCCAACTCGACCTCCAGGTGCAGGACGGGCAGGGCTGGCGCACGCTCAGCGAGCTGAGCATCCGCGAGACCCAAGCCCGCATCGACGGCATGCTGCGCATGTCGTACCAGACCTTCATCAACGCATCGTTCCTGCTCCAGGGCCGCGCCGACGAGTTCACCGCCCGCACCCCGGCCGAGCGCAAGCAGGTGCTGGCCGAGATCCTTGACTTGGGCGAGTATGCCGAGCTCGAGGCGCGGGCCAAGGAGCGCGCCAAGAGCCTCGACGACAGGCTCAAGGGCCTACGCGGCGAGGTGGAGCAGCTGCGCCAGCAGGCCGAGCAGTTACCCTACTGGGCCAGCCAGGTGGAGCAGGCCGAGCTGAAGGTGACAGCCCTGCAGGCCGAGGCAGAGGGCGCCGAGACGGAGCGGGCGGCGGCGGCAAAGCAGCTGGGCGAACTGGAGCGACTGGCCGAGCGACGCAAGGATCTGCTGCGGAACCTTGAGGCGATGCGCGCCGAGCAGGGTCGCCGCGAGGCCGAGATCGTCGCGCTAAAGGCCTCGCTGGCCCAAGCCGAGCAGCTGCTCGCACGCCGCGAGGAGATCGCCGCCGGCATGGCCGCCCTCGCCGCGGCCCGTGCGGAGATCGAGCGGCTCGACGGGCTGCGGGACCGCTTCGAGGAACTCTCCAAGCGCCAGGCTGAGCTGCGCCAGCAGTTCGCCGAGGCAAAGGCCGAGCTGCGAGAGCAGCTGCAGCGCGCCGAGATGGGCCACCAGGCGCTAGCCCGCCAGGCAACCCGCCGCGATGAGCTCCAGATGGAACTCCAGGCGCTTAGCGAGCGGCTCACGGCGCTAAGCCCACTCGTGGCCGAGCACGAGCGCAGGGTCGAGGAGCGCCAGGCTCTCGCCCGCCGCGCCGCCCAGATGGACGAACTGCTGCGCCGGCGCGACGCCCTCACCGCGCAGATCAAGCTGCGCATGGATTCGCTGGTGGCCGCCCGCGAGACGCGCCGCGAGGCCGTGGCGCGCCTCGACGCCCAGCTCGCCGAGGCCGCCCGCTGGCGCGACGATCTGACGGCGGCCCAGGCCGACCAGGCTGCCCTGGCGACGGCCGAAGCACGCCTGGCCGAGCTACGTGCCAGCGAGCAGGCCATCGTCGAGCTGGTGAGCGCCCAGCGGGCCGCCTGCCAGTCAGCCCAGAGCGACGCCGAGAAGCTCAAGCGCAACAAGGCCCTGCTCGACGACAAGGCTGGCGTGTGCCCAGTTTGTCGCAGCGAGCTCGGCCCGGCAGGCGTGCTTGAGGCCCACCGCCACTACGACGAGGAGATCAACGCGCTGCGAACGGCCTACGCCACCGCCAAGAAGGCGGCCGAGCGAGGCGAGGCCGATCTCAAGCAGATCCGCGCCGCCATCGCCGAGGAGGAGCGAGCCCTGGCCGCGCTGCGCCGCTCGGCGGCCCGCGTGGAGTCGCTGGAGCGCCAGTTGGAACAGGCCGCCGCCTGGCAGGCCGAGGCCGAGAAACTGCGGGGCGAGTTGAACGAGCTGCGGGCCCAGATCGAGGCCGATGAGTTCGACCCGGCGGCCCAGGCCGAGCTGCGAGCGGTGACGGACGAGCTCGCGGGGCTCGGCGACGCCGCCGAGCTCGCCGAGCAGCGGGCCATGGTAGAGGAGCGCCTCGTCGAGCTCGAGCGCCGCCTCCAGGAGCGGGGGCAGCTCGAGGGTAAGGCCCACGCCTACGGCGAGGAGCTCGCACGGATCGAGCAGGAGCTGGGCGACCTGCCGGCCATCGCCGCCGAGGTGGCCGAGCTGCGCCGCGCGATCGAGACCAACGACTTCGCCCATGAGATCAGGGAGGCGGGCGTGCGCGTGGGCGCCGAGCTCGAAGCGCTCGGCTACAGCCGGGCCGCCCACGACGAGATCCGCGAGCGCGAGCGCGGGTTGCGGGCTTGGGAGGAGCAGGACCGGGCGCTGGCGATGGCCGAGCAGAGCTACAGCCGCGATCGCACCATCCTCCAGCAGGCTGAGGAGCTGCACGCCCGCGTCGCCGGAGAGATCGAGGCCGCCACCCGCGAGGACGCCCTGCTCGCCGAGCAGCTGCGGAAGCTGCCAGAGGCCCAGGCGCGGGTGGAGCAGGCGGCGCGAGCGCTGCGCGAGCGCCAGGAGGCGCTGCAGATCGCCCAGAAGGATCTCGGCGAGAAACAGGCGTACCTGCGCCGCGCCCAATCCGACGCCGACAAGCTCGCGCAGCTCGCCGACGAGGAGCGAACGCTGGTTGAGCGCCACGGCCTCTTCGCCGAATTGGCCGAGGCCTTCGGCAAGAAGGGCGTGCAGGCGATGCTGATCGACACCGCCATCCCGCAGATCGAGGACGAGGCTAACCGGCTGCTCGGCCGCATGACCGACAACCAGATGCACCTCAGCCTCGATACCCAGCGCGACACCAAGAAGGGCGACACAGTAGAGACGCTGGAGATCCGCATCGCCGACGGCCTCGGAACGCGGGCCTACGACGCCTTCAGCGGCGGCGAGGCGATGCGGGTGAACTTCGCGGTGCGCATCGCCCTCTCGCGCCTGCTCGCTCGTCGCGCCGGCGCTCGCCTGGAGACCCTGGTGATCGACGAGGGCTTCGGCGCCCTCGACGCTGTGGGCCGCGAGCGCATGATCGAGGCGATCACCAGTGTGCAGGACGACTTCCGCCGCATTATTGTGATCACCCACATCGACGAGCTGAAGGAGCGCTTCCCCGCCCAGATCGCGATCACCAAGACGCCGGCGGGCTCACGCTGGGAGCTGCGATAAGAGGAAACACGAGGAGTAGGGCATGGGGAACACCTGACGGCTACGATGAGCCGTCCCCTTGTTCCCCTGCCCCCTTCTCCCCTGTCCCGCGGTCGCCTGAAACCTACGCCTCGTCGACGAGATCCTCGGGGCGGCAGTCGTGGTGCAGCGGCTCCCAGATAGCCAGGGCGTGGCCCAAGTCGGCGATGCTGCGCAGAGGGGCGCTGGCAAGCTGCCCGACGCCGCAGTGGGCGCAGGGGCGCATCAGCATGAGCTCGCCCTGCTCAAGGCGGAAGAGCATCCCGTCCACGGACACACTGGCGGCGCGGTTGGTCAGGTCCACCCAGATCTGCTCGTCGGCGGGCAGCTTATCGGTGAGCAGGCGCACCTGCCGCGCGAGGGTGGCCCGCAGGTTCGCCTCATCGTAGCGCTGCATATAGGCGGCCACAGCCCGGGCCATCCAGGCGTTCGGCTGCAACTCGGGCTGCTCTTCGGCGGGCCGGTAGGCCGTATCAGGCAAGGCATAAGTAGTTGCGACGCTCATGTATCGCTCTCCTCGCGCGCTGTGGCGCGCCGGTATGCTGCTTTGAGATGCAGGCGCGCGCATTGGCCCGCTGCACCGCCACATCATAGGGCCTCGGCAACAGGGCCACATGCGCCAAAGGTGCTAATTGCAAACCATTCCTGGGGCGGAGATGGCACTAGTGGCTGTAAGGCATAGACCCTAGTCCGTATTCCAGCTAGAGCCTCAGAAAACCAGGCGACGTGACCCAAAAGGCCCCCTGATTCTGCTTGTTTGTCAGGGGGCGTACGCACGCCCCCGACACCCCCCGCGCCAGGGGCCTCACCCTGGACCCCAAGCAGGAAGCCAGTGCCGTGCCGACGCTGATCTGCTACCTCGTCCCATCGTCGGGCTTGAGCCCTGGCAAAGCGCGGTGGCCCACACCCGCTGGTTGCGCCCTGTCCGTTCCGGCGTGCCACCGCCACTCCACCACAAATACCCGTAGGCAGCGAAGCTGTGGGGCAACAGGCGTCTCGCTGGTAGTGCCGCTCCCGCTCTTGGCGCCGAGGGGCATGCAGCGATGGCGCCCTCGGCGCTGGCGGCCGTCGGCTTCGGGGGTTCCAAGGGGTAGCCGCCCCCTTGGCGGGGAGCGCGAGGGGCGAAGCCCGCTCGCAACACCGCCCACCGCGCAGGTGGTACTGGTAGAGGGCAGCGCCCCGCTACAGCCGTGTCGGTGCAACCGACGAG
>DAOUGF010000760.1:0-2797 GCA_034429295.1 Chloroflexaceae bacterium | reverse complement strand
ATGCCGCCATCGAGTTCTTCGGCGGCGACCTACAGGGTATCACCCAACGCCTCGACTACCTGGCCGACCTCGGGGTGAACGCCCTCTACCTCAACCCGATCTTCGAAGCGCCGAGCAACCACAAGTACGACGTGGCCGACTACGAGCACGTGGACCCGCACTTGGGCGGCGATGCCGGCCTCGCCGCGCTCCGCCGCGCCCTAGACGAGCGAGCCATGCATCTGGTTCTCGACATCGTGCCAAACCACTGCGGCGCCACCCACCCCTGGTTCACCACGGCCCAAGCCGACGCCGGCGCGCCCTCAGCGGAGTTCTTCACCTTCCGGCGGCATCCCGACGAGTACGAGTGCTGGCTCGGCGTGCCCACCCTGCCGAAGCTCGACTATCGCAGCGAGCGGCTGCGGGAGCTGATGTACGCCGGCGAGGACGCCGTGATGCGCCGCTGGCTACGGCCGCCCTTCCGTATCGACGGCTGGCGCATCGATGTGGCGAATATGCTCGGTCGCCAGGGCCCATCGGATCTGGGGCATAAGCTCGGCCGCGGCATCCGCCGGGCGGTGAAGGCCGAGAATCCCGCGGCCTATCTCCTCGGCGAGCATTTCTTCGACGGCACGCCCCACCTTCAGGGCAGCGAACTCGACGCCACCATGAACTATCAGGGCTTCACCTTTCCGCTCTGGCGCTGGCTGGCCGGGTTCGAGCTGGGCGCTGGGGCCGAGGCGTGGGGCGACCCGCGTCCCATGGCGACGGCCGACATGGCTGCGCAGTGGACGGCCTTCCGCGCCGCCATCCCCTGGCAGATCGCCACCCAGCAGTTCAACCTGCTCGGCAGCCACGACACGCCCCGCCTGCGCCACATCCTCGGCGGCGACTTGGCCCGCTTGCGGGTGGCGGCTGCTTTGCTCTTCACCTATCCAGGTGTCCCGTGCATCTACTACGGCGACGAGATCGGCCTCGATGGCGCGGGCGACCCCGAATGCCGGCGCACTATGCCGTGGGATGAGGGCGAGTGGGACCACGAGTTGCGGGCGTTCTTCCAGCAGCTGATAGCGCTCCGCCGCCAGGCGCCAGCGCTGCGCTGGGGCGGCTTCCAGCTGCTCCACGCCGCGGGCGACAGCGTGGCCTTCCAGCGGGAGGCCCCGGAGGAGCGGCTGCTGGTGGTGGCCCGCCGCGCCGACGACGGCCTGAGGGCGCTCGATGTGAGCCACGGCGCGCTCCCCGACGGCGCGCGTTTGCGGGAGTTGCTCACCGGCGCCGAGGCTGTGGTCAGCGGCGGCCGGCTGCCCCTCGACGGGCTGCCGGCGGTCGGAGCCCAGCTCTGGCACATGGCGATTGGGTGAGTGGGAACCGGATGGACGCGGCGAGCGTTAGAAGCCTGTGAGTCGTAGCTAACCGGGAGAGATCACAATGTTTTCCCTGACCATACGGCGCCTGACCCTGGCCCTGGCCCTCGCCGCCTTCGCCGTGGCGGCCTTCTTCCACCCGCTGAAGCCGGCCTACGCCTGCTCCTGCATTGCGCCGCCCCCGCCCCTGGAAGCTCGAAACCAGGCCGAGAGCGTCTTTGCCGGCACCGTCAGCGCCATCGGCGCCGACGCCAACGGCTATCTGGTGACCTTCGACGTCGAGCAGTTCTGGAAGGGCCCCGAGGGCCCGCAGGTGACGCTCGCCACCCCCAGCAGCTCGGCGAGCTGCGGCGTGGAGTTTGTGGAGGGCGAGAAGTATCTCGTCTACGGCAGCTTCTCCGATGACGGTCAGCTAAGCACCAACCTCTGCACGCGCACCGCGCCGCTGGCGAACGCCGGCGAGGATCTGGCGGCCCTTGGCGCTGGCAACACGCCACAGGCAGAGCCGACGGCACCGCAGACCGAGATTTCCACCGGCCTCCCCTGGCTGCCCTTCGCCCTCGCCGGCGCCGGGTTGGCGGTGATCGCGCTGGCGGCCGTGCTGCTGCGGCAGCGCAGCAGGGCGTGAGGAGCGCTAGTGCCACAGTGTAGTCCGTAGTCGGTAGTCCGTCGCTCCAGCACACACCTCAGTTCTCCTGCACCCGCACTGAGGAGCGGTTGGCCGCGTTCACACTGGCCCGCAGCTGGAGTGCCTCCGCGCCCGCGGCCGTGAGCGGCTCGAGCGTGGTGCGCGCCGTATGCATGGGCAGATCGGCTCACATGTGTCGCTTCGGCGCCGGAGGCCGGGGCTACAGCGCCGAGCGATTCGCCCGCACGGTGTAGTGGCGCGAGCGGGCGTCGAAGCGGGCGAGCAGCGCCCTGGCCTTGGGCGGCACAACGGCGAGCTCATACTCCTCCCCGGCGAAGGCCCGCACCGCATCGAGCGAATCGAACCACATCATGGTCACGAACTCTACCTCATCGGGGCCATCGGTGCGCAGGAGCTGGATGCCGCGGTAGCCGGGGATGGCCCGCGCCTCGATCCCCTCGAAGATCTCGTTGAGCAGAAGCGCCTCGTAGGCATCGGCGTTGGCCGGCAGCGTCCACCCGTGCCAGACGCGACAAATCATCGTTATTCTCCTCTGGTTACGGCCTGTCGATCTCCCCGCCAGATCGTAGCGGGCCGCTCACGCCGGGGCATCGGCGGCGAGACCGATGCGGCCCACAGCATTATTCGGAGTAGGCTACCGCAGGGCATGAGCAACGTTAGCGAGGGCTAGTGCCCATCGCCACTCCCCCGCACCAGGGCGCTGCGCCACTTCGCGGGGCAGCGCTTAGAACGCGGAACGAAACTGCACGGCAGCTGACAGCTCGCTGGTACTGCTACACCCGCTCTCGGCGCCGAGGGGCATGCA
>DAOUGF010000759.1:0-2798 GCA_034429295.1 Chloroflexaceae bacterium | reverse complement strand
GTGTATACTGGGAAGAGACAGAAAGGAGCGATCATGGCACAGATCGGGCTCGCAGCTGCCCTCGAGCAGTTTCACCCCAACGAGCTTCTTGAGCACGCCAAGTTGGCCGAGCGTTACGGCTTCCAGGGCGTGATGGCCGCCGATCATTTTCAGCCGTGGGTGCCGGCCCAGGGCCACAACGCCTACGCTTACAGTTGGATGGGCGCCTTGGGCGCCGTCACCAGCCACACCTTCGGCCCAGGCGTCACCTGTCCCAGCTTCCGCGTGCACCCATCGGTGATTGCCCACGCCGCCGCCACACTCGGCGCGATGTACCCCGGCCGCTTCTGGCTCGGCCTCGGCAGCGGCGAGCTGCTGAACGAGAATGTGGTGGCCGGCGAGTGGCCTGACCCACTCATCCGCTTCGAGATGCTACAGGAGGCGACCGAGCTGATCCAGCGGTTGCTCAGCGGCAAAGAGGTGCGCTACCGCGGCCGCTACTTCAAGATGAACAAGGTGCGGCTCTGGACGCTGCCTGAGCAGCCGGTGCCCATCTACGTAGCAGCCACCGGCCCCCAGACGCTGAAGTGGGCTGGCAAGAACTGCGACGGCCTGATCACCCCCGGCGCCAACCACGACAAGCTGCGGGGCATCATCGAGAACTTCAACAGCGGCGCCAGGGAGGCCGGGAAGGACCCGGCGAAGCTGCCGAAGCTGCTGCAACTCCACGTCTCCTGGGCCGAGACCTACGATGAGGCCCTGCAGAACGCGCTGGTGGAGTGGCCCAATGGCGGCATGAACTTCCCCAAGCAGGATATCCGCTCCCCCGAGGATTTCGCGGCCATGGCGAAGCTGGTGCGCCCCGAACACTTCAAGGGCCGCGTGCTGATCTCGCCCGACCTGGAGGAGCACCGGGCCCACCTGCAGGGCTTCCTCGACCTCGGCTTCGATGCGATCTACGTCCACAACGTGGGCCGTAACCAGGAGCAGTGGATCAGGGCCTACGGCGAGCAAGTGATTCCGAAACTGAAGTAGGGGCGGGCCGCCGTATCCGCCGATGGGTAGGGCGGGTCGTCGTGCCCGCCCCCGTGCCCGCCCACAATGTCCGCCGAAGGTAGGGGCGGGCCGTCGTGCCCGCCCACAATGTCCACCGAAGGTAGGGGCAGGCCGACGTGCCTGCCCGACGTGCCCGCCCACAATGTCCGCCGATGGTGGGGGCGGGCCGACATATTCGTCTCTACGCCAGAGTTGCCAATGTTCGAGCGCATCCTGATCGCGAACCGGGGTGAGATCGCGGTGCGGATCATCCGCGCCTGCCGCGAGCTCGGCATCAGCCCCGTGGCCGTCTACTCCGAGGCCGACGCCGGCGCGCTCCACGTGCGCCTCGCCGACGCCGCGCTCTGTGTGGGGCCGGCGGCCGCGGCGCAGAGCTATCTGCAGGGCGAGCGGATCATCGAGGCGGCCCGGCAGCTCGGCGCCGAGGCGATCCACCCCGGCTACGGCTTTCTCTCGGAGAACGCGGCCTTCGCCCGGCTGTGCCGCGAGGCCGGGTTGATCTTCATCGGCCCGCCCCCAGAGGCGATCGAGGCCATGGGCGGTAAGATCGGCGCCCGCAGGCTCGCCGAGGCGGCTGGCGTGCCGGTGGTGCCCGGCTACGACGGCGCCGAGCAGGACGAGCACCGGCTCCTGGCGGAGGCCGCTCGTGTCGGCTTCCCCCTGCTGATCAAGGCGAGCGCAGGCGGCGGCGGCAAGGGGATGCGCGTGGTGAGCGCGCCCGGCGAGTTCCCCGCCGCCCTCGAGGGCGCGCGCCGGGAGGCCATGGCGGCCTTCGGCGACGACACGGTTTTTCTCGAGCGGCTGATCCTGCGCCCGCGCCACGTCGAGATCCAGATCTTCGCCGATAGCCACGGCGCCGTCATCCACCTCGGCGAGCGGGAATGCTCCATCCAGCGGCGCCACCAGAAGATCCTCGAGGAGGCACCATCACCCGCGCTCACCCCGGAGCTGCGCCGGCAGATGGGCGAAGCCGCGGTGCGCGTGGCCCGCGCCGCCGGCTACGTCAACGCCGGCACGGTGGAGTTTGTGCTCGATCCTGTCGGCCAGTTCTACTTCCTGGAGATGAACACCCGCCTGCAGGTGGAGCACCCTGTGACCGAGTGCGTCACCGGCCTTGACCTGGTGCGCTGGCAGATCGCCGTCGCCGCAGGCGAGCGCCTGCCGCTCACCCAGGAACAGGTCAGCTTCCACGGCCACGCGATCGAAGCCCGGCTCTACGCCGAGGACCCGACGACCTACCTGCCGGCGGTGGGTCGCCTCGCGCTGCTCGACCCGCCGAGCGGGCCGGGCGTGCGTGTGGACAGCGGCCTCACCAGCGGCGACGAGGTGACGGTCCACTACGACCCGATGATCGCCAAGCTGATCGTCCATGCCGAGACGCGGGACGCCGCTGTGGCGCGCCTGCGCCGAGCCCTGGACGACTTTGCGGTGCTGGGCCTGACCACGAACCTGCCGCTGCTGCAGGCCATCGCCGCCCACCCGGCCTACCTCGCAGGCGAAACCTACACCGGCTTTCTCGCCGAGCACAAGCTCGACACCGCCCCGCCGGATGCTCCGCCCGCCGAGGTGCTGGCGGCTGCGGCCATCTGGGAGCTGGACGATAGACAACCGGCGACCGATGACCGGCGACAGGTGCTCGCGCAGCTCTCCGACCCCTTCGCGGCCCATTGGCGGGCGAACGGGGGTGCGCTGCCGCTGCGCTTCGTGAGCCATGGTGAGAGCTATCAGCTCAGCGCCCGGCGCGAGGGGGATGGCTGGCGGAT
>DAOUGF010000758.1:0-2041 GCA_034429295.1 Chloroflexaceae bacterium | reverse complement strand
GGCGGGTCGGTGAGCAGGGCTTGGGCCAGCCCGAGGCGCTGAGCCATCCCGCCCGAGAGCGCCCGCGCCGGCCGGTCGGCCACGGCGCCGAGCTGCATCTGGGCGATCACCTCGGCCACGCGGCTCGCGGGCAGCTCGTTGAGGGCCGCGAGGAAGGCCAGATTCTCAGCCACGCTCAGGTTGCCGTAGAGCACGGCGCGTTGGGGCAGGTAGCCGAGCAGTCGTCGCGCCGCCTGCCCGTCGCGCTGCACGTCGTGGCCGCCCACGCGGGCCGTGCCGCCGCTCGGGCGGATCAGCCCGAGCAACATGCGCAGCAGGGTGGTCTTGCCGGCGCCGTTCGGCCCGACCAGGGCCAGCAACTCGCCTTGAGGGATAGTGAGCGAGAGCTCGTCCACGGCCAGGGTGGCGCCGTAGCGCTTGCTGATCTGCGCGAACTCAATCATGGCAGGCCTCCGGCGTCAGGGTCGCCTCCTTATGATCGGAAGCTCGCTTGGCCGCGACGCTCAAGTGCGGACGGCGGGCCAGAGCTAGCAGCGCGCCGGCGGCGAGCAGCATGCCCAAGGCGAGGAGGCTGAAGAGCGGGCGCGGGGCGCGGGGGGCGCTGTCGTAGCCGAGGGCCCCGGCGGCGAGGGCGACCGGGGCGAGAGCGGGGCGTGGGTCGCGCACCTCTGGCAGTTCCAGCAGCGGGAAGGCCCGCTCCGCCGCGCCGAGGGCCTGCACCGCGGGGCTGAAGCTGAACAGCCGCAGCTGCGGATGGTCGCTCAGCAGCAGCCCCAGCGGATCGCCCGTGGCGAAGGGTGTGTCGCCGGCGCCGTCGCGGTCCATATCGAGCCCGCGATACTCGTCCCAGTAGTTGCCCTCCCAGATGTTGCTGCCCGCAGCGTCCGTCATCACCAGCTGCAGGTTGGCCACAAAATCGTTGGCCTCGAAGCGGTTACGCTCGGCGCCGGCGTAGATCTGCACCGCCAAGTCGTTTCCCACAAAGCGATTGCGGCGGAACACCCCGTCGCGGGAGACATTCACGAAGAGGGCGCGGCTGTTGTTGAGCAGCAGATTATCCTCGGCCAGCACCTCGTCGCATTCCTGGAGCAACAGGCCGTAGGCCCGCGAGGAGCGGCTGTGGGCGAAGACGTTGCGCCGCAAGGTGATGCGCGACGAGTACATCAGGGCGGCGCCCGCCTCCGCCTGCTCGAAGATATTGTGCTCGAAGAGGTTGTCGTCGGCATACATAAAGTGGATGCCGTAGCGCACCTCGCGGAAGACATTGTCGCGGAAGACGCTGCGCGGGGCAAAGCCGACATACACCCCGTCGCGCACATGCAGCACAGTGTTCAGCTCCACCAGCGCGTCGGGCGCGTCCCAGAGATGGATGCCGTTGCCGCGGTCCTCGCGGATCAGCTCGGCGCGCCCGACGATGGTGTTGTTGCGGATGACGACCCGGGCGGCGCCGTCCTTGACGTAGATGGCGTGGTGGATGTCGTGCAGGCGGTTGCCCTCGATGCGGGCGTCGTCGGCGGTGATCAGGATGGCGGCGTCGTCGTTCAGGAGCGAGCGCCCGCTGTTCTGGATCGTGAGGCCCGTGATGGTGACGCCGGGCGCGGCGATGGTGAGCAGGGTCCCGGAGCCGGCCCCGTCGAGCACGGCGCCGTGGCGGCCGCGCAGGGTCACGGGGCGGGCGATCGTCCACTGGCCCTGCTGGACTCCCGGCAGCAGCTCGATGGTAGCGCCGGCAGGCGCCGCGGCCAGCGCATCGGCGAGACGCGCGTAGTCGCCCCCGGGCCCAACCATGATCGCGTGCCCGGCGGCGCGTGCCGGGGAGGGCAGCAGCGCCGCCAGCAGGGCGAGCAGCAGTATGATGTGGCGATACCGCACCGGTGCCATCCTCTCAAGCTCAGCGTGGCTTACGGATGAGGGCTCGTCGCGACGTTCGCCGGAGCCGTCGCTGCCGCTTGGCGCGGGCGGCTCACCCAGATGGCCGCGGCGATCCCGACCAGGCCGAGCGCGAACACAAAGGTGCCGATGTGGAAAAAGGTGGTGACGT
>DAOUGF010000757.1:0-11849 GCA_034429295.1 Chloroflexaceae bacterium | reverse complement strand
AGCTCCTCGAACGAGGTGATCTGCGTGCCTGAAGGGAGCGCCCCTGACGCCTCGAGTTCAGCCACGAGGGCCTGGAGGTAGACGCGCGTTCCGCCAATGAGGTCGGATGCCGCAGCGAGAAGCCAGATCGGCGACCAGCCGACCGCCAGAATACTCGCCAGCTCGACCACGTTGCCGGCGGTTTTGCGGACGAACAGCTCGTTGACCGAAAGGGGCTCGGCGGGGAAGGCGCCCTGAACCTGGCCTACGCCCTCGATCAGAATGCGCAACAGGCGGCCAAGGGTGGACTGGTAGAGCCGCGAGCGCCGGACGCCGGCGGGCAGCAGCAGGTTGGCCGTCTCGTGGATCACGCCCGCGCCGAGGGCGATCAGCGCGCGGGCCGAGCGCTCGGGCAGCGAGATGAGATAACCCCAGGCCTCAGTTGCGGGCCTTGCTGGGATCGCATGGCTTGTATCGGCAGTGGGTGAAGGATGGTGGGGCATCGAGCTATTCCTTAGTGCAGGTTCAGGCGACCATTTTGGTCTGGCGCCTGGCTTTATGGCTTTGTGAGGCTCTCAAAACGTACGGCGAAGCATTCGCCCAACGGATACTTCGGCCTGCGGACCTGACGAAGGATGTCTGTGGCTCTCCATAGCTGTAAGACTGTGGACTACGTTGTACTGTTTCATCACCTTGGCACACACCGGCGCCTGCTCTAGCTTGGAGACGCGGCTCAGCGGCATTATGTGCCGCCCTTTCGAAGCAGTACAACTGCGCCGTACGGCCACTAGGAGCAAGAATACCGGGCCCCCCAGTCACGTGATAAGTGACTGGCGTCATCACCGTCGCGGCGAGCCGAGTTAGGGTAGCCCCTGAGGAGAGCGAGCCCGGGTGTAGACCAATAAGCACTACTAGCGCCTCGACATCAAATGTGATACATTTCACAACACAGCGTTGCTTCGACGCTCCACTTGCCGAGGGACGTCTGTTTGATGCCCTGTACGAGCCACACACATCCCACCCACTGGTAAAAGGAGCATCGGTATGAAGGTCGTTCTCCCAGGTGGAACAGGTCAGGTAGGCACGCTGCTGGCGCGCAGCTTTCACGCCCGTGGCGACGAGGTAGTTGTGCTGGGCCGGTCGCCCTCTCGGGCACCGTGGCGAACGGTCCGTTGGGATGGCGTAACGATTGGCGAATGGGCCAGGGAGCTCGATGGCGCCGATGTGGTGATCAACCTGGCCGGGCGCAGCGTCAACTGCCGCTACACGCCAGAGAACCGCCGCCAGATCATGGACTCGCGGGTTATTTCCACCCGCGTTGTGGGCGCCGCCATCGCCAAGAGCCCGCGCCCGCCTCGGCTCTGGCTACAGGCTAGCACCGCCACGATCTACGCCCACCGCCTCGATGCGCCCAACGACGAGGCCACCGGCATCATCGGCGGCGATGAGCCGGGCGCGCCCTCCACCTGGCGCTTCAGCATCGCCGTGGCGAAGGCCTGGGAGCAGGTGGCGCAGGAAGCGGCGACGCCACACACACGCCTCGTCCTGATGCGCTCGGCGATGATCATGAGTCCGGACCGCGGCGGCATCTTTGATACGCTGCTGCGCCTGGTCCGCTTCGGGCTCGGCGGCCCGGCGGGCGGTGGCCGCCAGTACGTCTCCTGGCTCCACGACGCCGACTTCATCCGCGCCGTGGACTGGCTGATCGCCCACGAGGAACTGGCCGGGCCGGTCAATCTCGCCTCGCCCAACCCGCTGCCCTACGGGGCGTTCATGGGCGCGCTGCGACGGGCGTGGGGGATGCCGGTCGGACTGCCTGCGACCCGCTGGATGGTCGAGATCGGCGCCTTCGTGCTGCGAACTGAGAGTGAGCTTGCGCTGAAGAGCCGGCGGGTCGTGCCGGGCCTCCTGCTGCAGTCCGGCTTCACCTTTCAGTGGCCGACATGGCCGGAGGCCGCCCAGGATCTCTGCCGTCGCTGGCGGCGCGGCGCGGCGTAACCTCTCGCGGGAGCGAGATCTACGGCCCAGCACGAGCGGATGCAACCTCAGAGCGTGCGGGTCTGGCCGCCATCCACGTCCAGCACGACGCCCTGACAGTAGGATGCCACTGGCGAGCCGAGAAAGGCGACGGCGCGGGCGATCTCCGCGGGCTCGCCGAAGCGGGCGACCCGGAGCGCCTTGGCCATCTGCTGCGCCGCTGTCGCAGCGTCCGCCCCGCTCTCCCGGACAAAGGTGGCGATGCGCCGCTCGAGGCGCTCGGTGGCGATCGAGCCGGGGTTGACGGCGTTGACCCGCACGCCGTCGGCCACGCCGCGATCGGCGAGCGCCTTGGTGAGGTTGAGCAGGGCGGCGTTGACTGCGCCGCCGATGGTGAACTCCGCGCTGCCGGTGCGCCCGCCGATGCCGACAATATTGACGATGGCCCCCTGACTGCGCTGGAGGTGGGGCCAGGCCGCCCGAGCGCAGCGCATCGCCCCGTAGAACTTGAGCGCGAAGCCGTCCTGCCAATCGGCGTCGCTCAGCGCGAGGAAGTCGCCGCGCACCGTGGCGCCTGCGTTGTTCACAAGCAGGTCGAGCCGCCCAAAGTGCGCCACCGTCGCCTCAACGACCTCGGCTGGACGCTGGGGCTCGCGCAGGTCGGCGGGCAGGACGAGCGACGCCGTCGGTAGGGTCGCGGCCGCTTCCTGCAGCAGCTCGGCTGAGCGCGCCACCAGCGCCACCTGCATGCCCTCCGCCGCGAGTGTCTCCGCGATGGCGCGGCCGATCCCCCGGCTCGCGCCCGTGACGAGGGCCACCTTTCCTGTGAGTTGAAGATCCATGATCTGCCTCGGTCGGCGTTGGCGCGACCGCGCCACGCCACGCGATGGAGCGGTAGGTTCGCATTATAGCTTGTTGCGCCTCACTGGCGAGGTGGGCCACCTGCTCACGCCTAACGCGGGCGCAAGCGCTTCGCGCCACTGCGTCAAGGCGCCCCGCTCTCTGCTGCAGGGCTAACGCCCCGCACCCCGCTTGTTTTGTCGGGAGGCGAGCGCGCGCCCCCCGACGCCCCCGGACCCCCAAATCCGACGGCGTTCCCCGGCGAGACAGCTGACGGCGCATGCCCCTCGGCGCCGAGAGCGGGAGCGGCACTACCAGCGAGGCGGCAGCGCCAGGCAGGGGAAATTTGGATCGCGAATGACGCGAAAACGTCGTTCGCGTTACGAAGTGGCGCGCAGCGCTTAAAACGCGAAACGAAGGCGCGAAACAGGGAAAGGGAAGACGCGAAGCGAGTGGGCCGCTGATGCTGTGCCCGGCAGCGGGCATGGGGGCTGGGAACGCAGCGCCCGCTCTCGGCGCAGAGGAGCATGCAGCGACTATGATGAGCCCATGCTTGATGCACCCGCTTCGACGGCGCTCTGCCGGGGTTGGTGAGGCTCTTGTAGTCTGCCATCTATCATTGGATGCCCCATACGCGATCGCTCACCACACGATGGTGACCAGGCGAGCGTGTCTCTATGGTAATGTCGCTGCCGCCAGTGAGAGCTGAGAGGCTGGTGTGCTCCGAAAGGGGCTCCTCCTTGGGAGGTTGGCAGACCGGCGCTGCTGCATCGCGCCCTCAAGTTCTCAGCTTGAGGGCGCGAGAGCAGGCGCTAGTACAACTACAGACTACGGCCCTAAGCTGCGATCTGCCCCCTTTGTCGCTCGGAGGAGGCGTTGCGGTCGATCTTCATCGCCTTGTGACGCCCGAAGCCGCTGAGCACGCCCTCCAGCACCGGTAGCATCGCCGTCACCCGCCTGGCGCGGATCACCAGGTCCCAGAGCGGTTCCAGCTTCTTCCAGCCGCCAGCGTAGGCCACATGACGCAGCCGCTCGCCCCAGGCATCCTTGGCTGACGCGCCGCGGAGGATCGAGCCCCAGCGGTAGAAGTCGCGGTAGGCGCGCCAGTAGCCCGCTTCCAACTCCTCCGGCGTGAGCCGCGCCGGGCGGAAGACCACGTGGCGGGTATCGTAGCGGTCCCAGTCCGTGCTGGTGATGCGCCTCTCCGCCGCCATGCGGGCGTGCAGCGCCGTGCCGGGGTAGGGGGTGAGGATATGGAAGGTTGCCGTCTCGATGCCCTGGCTGATCGCCCACTCCACGGTGCGTTTGAACACATCGGGGCCGTCGTCGTCCATGCCGAAGACGAAGCTGGCGTTGACCATCACGCCCAAGTCGTGGAGCCGCCGGATCGCCGCCGTGTAGTCGCGGTTGAGGTTCTGCAGTTTGTGCTGGGCGCGCAGGTTGCCCTCACTCAGCGTCTCGAAGCCCACGAAGAGCGAGCGCAGCCCGGCGGCCACGGCCTGCTCCAGCAGTTTTGGCCGCAGCACCGATTGCACCGTGCCTGCCGCTTGCCAGAGGCGAGCCATCCCTCGCATCCCCGCGAATAGCTCGCCGGCGAAGCGGGCGTTGCCGAAGAGGTGATCGTCAAGGAAGTAGAGGTGTCGCCCCGGCAGCCGCTCGATCTCCGCCAGCGCATCGTCCACCGCTTGGGTGTAGAAGGAGCGCCCGCCCTCGAAGAAGGCCTCCTTGTAGCAGAAGTCGCAGCTGTGTGGGCAGCCCCGCGAGACGACGATCGAGTTCGGGACGAGGTACAGGTGGCGCTTGATCAGGTCGCGGCGCACGGGCGGCGCGCCGATGAGTGTGCGTTGGGTCGAGCGATAGAGTGGCCGGGGGTTTCCGGCGCGGAAGTCGGCGAGGAACTGCGGCCAGGTGTCCTCGCCGGGGCCGAGGAAGATGCTGTCGGCGTGCTGCGCCGCTTCATCCGGCAGCGAGGTGACGTGCAGGCCGCCGAGGCAGACGTAGGCGCCGCGGGCGCGGTAGTGGTCGGCGAGCGTGTAGGCCCGGTAGGCCGAGGTGATGTAGACCTGGATCACCACCAACTCCGGCTCGTCGTTGAGGTCGAGCGTCTCGACGTGTTCGTCCTGCAGCGTCACCTCGTCGTCGGGATCGAGGTAGGCGGCCAGAGTAGCGAGGCCCAGCGGCGGGAAGAGCGAATACTTGATCGGGCGGAAGAAGGGGCTCTTGGCCTCGGTGAGGGCCGGCAGAATGAGCTTAACGCGCACGGCATGCCTCCTCGTTGCTGCGACAGGGAACTCCTCGCGAGGGTAGCGCTCAGGGTGCCCCGGCGCCACCGCTCAGACACTCGACTTGGCACACCTGCGTGCTTGACGCGGGGCTCCACCAACGGCTGAGCGCTCCCGTGCGACACTAGCTGGTAGTCGCCCGTATCTATCATGGTGATGCAGTCTGGCCATTGCGACGGGCTGCCGCCACGGAGACGCTCCTTGCCACGAGGCGCCTATGAACTGCCCGCTCTGCGCGCTCCCGCTCCACAGGATCATCCTCGAACCGCACCTCCCCGCCCACACCTGTCTGCAGTGCAACGGCGTGTGGATCGCCTCGTCTGATTATTGGGCCTGGCTGGAGCAGCCGGCCGTGTCGTACGACCCGACGCGAGCCGAGGCGCCCACTCCGGCCCGTGACCCCGCGCGAGCCAAGCGCTGCCCCGGCTGCGGCCACATCGTGCTGAGCTACCCGGTGAGCCGCGCGCTGCCCTTCCGCATCGACCAGTGCGGCCACTGCAACAGCTTCTGGCTCGACCGGGGCGAGTGGGACGTGCTGCGCCAGCAGCAGCTCCACCGGCTGCTGCACAAGATCACCAACGAGCCCTGGCAGCGGCAGCTGCGCGCCGAGGAGCGCCGGGCCACTTGGGAGGCGATCTATACTGCGCGTTTCGGGGCCGACGACTATGCCGAGATCCAGCGCATCCGCGCCTGGCTCACGGCCCACCCGCAGCGAGCGATGCTGCTCGCTTTCCTCACCAGCCCCGACCCGTACAATCTATAGTGCGAGGAGTCCATCGAGATTGCATAAGCCTGGGAGGCACCCGATGAACTGTCCAACCTGTGACGCCGTCATCCCCGACGACGCCCGCTTCTGCATCGTCTGTGGCGCGACGATAGCCTCGGCCAGCACCGGCCCGACACGCCGGCTGGAGACTGCCCGCACGCTGGCTCTCGACCCTGCGATGGTCACCTCGGCCTTCACGCTGCCCGGCTACCGGATCGTGCGCTCGCTCGGCATCGTGCGCGGGCTGACCGTGCGCTCGGCGAATCTCGGCGGTCAGGTTGTCGCGGCCTTCAAGTCGCTGGCCGGTGGCACCATCGGCACGATGGTGAACGTCTGCGAACACGCCCGCACCGACGCCTACCTGATGACCCTGGAGCACGCCGCCCAGCTTGGCGCCAACGCCATTATCGGCTTCGGCTACGACACCACCGAGGTCTACCAGGGCATGACCGAGGTGCTGGCCTACGGCACCGCCGTGGTCGTCGAGCCTGAGGTGGCCGAAGGCGACAGGTAGGCGCATACCTGGCCTAGCCCATACGGCTCCCGCTCTCGGCGCCGAGGGGCATGCAGCGATGGCCCAGCCCGTACAGCGTAGTCCGTAGCGATTTGCCGCAGCAGGCCTGGCGCTGGCGGCTCGCTGGTACTGCCACTCCCGCTCTCGGCGCCGAGGGGCATGCAGCGATGGTATGCGGATTGAGGCGGGCGTCGGCTTCGGGGGTTCCAAGGGGGCAGCCGCCCCCTTGGCGGGGAGCGCGAGGGGCGGAGCCCGCTCGCATCCTCACCCACCGTGCAGGTGGTACTGGTATGGGGCGCTGCCCCACAGGCAGCCTGTCGCAGACATCAAGCCAGGGGTGCGGGGCGGTTAGCCCCTTGGACAGCGAGCCCCAAGCTTCGCTGGGGGAATATCACGCTGAGGCGCGCCGGATGAACTGCGTCGGGATGACCTCGTGTGTGTCGCCCGGCGTCTGTTTGCCGTTCAGGGCCTCGAGCAGCCGCGTCACCGCGCGCTCGCTCATCTCGACGAGCGGGGCCCGCACGGTTGTGAGGGGCGGCTCGCTCTCTGCTGCAACCGAGGTATCGTCGAAGCCGACGATTGCTACATCCTCCGGCACCCGCAGTCCTCGCCCCCGCAGCACATTCAGCGCGGCGGCCGCCAGCGTATCATTGGCGGCGAAGATCGCCGTCGGCGGCGCGCTCTTGGCGAGGAGTTGCTCCGCGGCCACCACCGCGTCGGCGAAGGCCCAGCTATCGCCAACGATCAGCGTCTCGTCGAGCGGAATACCCGCCTCGCTCAGCGCCTGCTCGTAGCCCGCGCGGCGATCGCGCACAGCGGCCGAACGGGCCGGTCCCTGGAGGTAGGCGATCCGCTGGCGCCCTTGCGCGAGGAGGTATTTGGTCACCTCATAGCCCGCCTGCCGGTTGTCGTAGGTGATCGAGCCAAAGCCGAACTCCGGCGCGCCACAGCGCTCGATGCACACCGCCGGCAGACGAGCGTTCGCAATCGTCTGGAGCAAGGGATTGGTCTCGGGCGCGTCCTGCACCAGGCGGACGATCACGCCGTCGAGTCGCTGGCTCGACAGCAGCTCCTCAACCTCCGCCAGGGGCTCGTCAACCTCGATCGGGTAGACCAGCAGATAGTGGCGATGCGCCTTGAGCTGGCTTGTTACCGCGGCCGTGTAGCTGGTGAAGAAGGGCGTCTCGGAGAGGCCGCGTGGCGTCACGTGCTCAAAGATCAGGCCGATGGTGCGCGTGCGCCGCGAGACCATCGCCTGCGCAAAGGCGTTGGGGTAGTACCCCAGCTCGGCAACCGCCTCCATGACACGCGCCCGCGTCTCTTCTGAGACGGGTCGCGGGCCATTGTTGATCGCGTACGACGCGACCGCGGTTGAGACCCCCGCCCGGGCCGCGACGTCACGGAGCGTGACTGCTTGCTTACGACCTCGTCCCATGAAGGCGCTCCACCTAACTTACATCCCCCGCCTGTCGTGACGTTATACCGGCCGGGTGCCTCACTGTCAAACCTGTCTGCGCGTTCCCTATGGGCCATACGCCGATCCGCTCGCGAACCTAGGGCGCCGGATCTTGACAAAACGAAACGATCTCTTTACTATCTAAACGCTTAGACTAAACGCTTAGATTATAACACACGCCTAGCCGTCGCTAGTGCAGCTTTCCACAGGTGAGCAGCGGGTAGGGACCAGCGACCACAGACGACCGCCCGCAGCCTGTCCGACCGTCGTCTGTGGTCGGTCTTCACCCACCCCTCAACCCACTTCCAAACTGCACAACGAGCAGGCGTCGCATCGCCAAGGCGCGAGCCAGGTTTGCGGAGCGGCAGCGCTTACGGGGCGCCTTACCCTCAGAAAGTGATTGCAAACGGACAGCTACGACCTCAGCATACCGACGACGTCTTGTCGGGATATGGCTCGAAGAAAGGAGCTAGCGGCTATGGAGCACGGGAAGGTCAGCAGGCGCACATTTCTGAAGACACTCGCGGCAGGGGGTGGGCTGGCGCTGCTCGGTGCCTGCGGCGCGGCCCCTGGAGCGCCCTCCGGGGCGTCCTCCGGGACGTCCAGTGGCGCGGCTGGGGCCACGGCGCCCGCTCAGGCCTCGGGCGGGCCGGTGACCATCAGGTTCATGACTCACAACATCCTTGAGAACCCGGCGGGCCAGTACCTGCAGGAGATCGTCGATGAGTTCATGGAGGTGCACCCGACGATCAAGGTCCAAATCGAGGGCGTGCCCAACGCCGATGTGCTTACCAAGCTCACCACGGCGGCTCAGGCCAACGATCTTCCCGACATCATCTGCGGCCAGAATGTGAATGTCTCGGGCTTCGACAATCTCAACGCCGCCCTGGATATCACTCAGTTTATCGAGGAAGCGGGCATCGCCGATCAATACTTCCCCAGCATGCTGGCGGCCTGCCGCACCCAGGACGGGCGCACGCTCGGCCTGCCGCTCTACTCCGGCACCGACGCGCTCTACTACCGGGCCGACATGTTCGAGGAGGTGGGGCTCGATCCCGATAACCCGCCGAAGACTTGGGACGAGCTGGTGGAGGTGGCCAAAGCGCTGACCGACCCGAGCAAGGGCCGCTACGGCTTCGGCTTCTACGGCAAGACCCATTTCCCCAACCGCATGATCAATATGATGATCAACGCGGGCCCGGATGGCGAGCTGATGAAGTACGACCAGGCGAGCGACAAGTACGCCATCCACGTCAACAGCCCCGACTCGCAGCGGGCCTGGCAGTTCATCAGCGACCTCGCGCTGACCCACAAAGTGGTGCCGCCGAACATCGTCGAGATGGACTACCCGGCGAACGTTAGCGCCTTCGCCGGCGGGAACGTGGCCATGCTGCTGACAGGTCCCTGGGGCGCGCGCACCTTCATCGGCACTAACCCCGATATCGAGGGCAAGTTCCGGGTTGGCCAGCACCCGACGCCGACCGGCGAGCCCGGGAGCCTGGTCCAGCTGCCGGCCATCTTCGGCATCGGGCGCACGTCGGCCCACCCCGAGGAGGCCTTCACCTTCCTCAAGTGGATCACGCTCGACCGCAACATCATCTGGAACGCCAAGTCCGGCTACGGCCCGGTGGTGAAGGCGGCGCTGGAAGCGCCCGAGATCCAGAACGACCCGCTCCTGCCGACATTTATCGCCCAGTCCGAGCGGGCCGTGCTGCCGCCCTACCTGATCTTCCTGAAGGAGATCGGCAGGATCAACGACACGTGGGGCCCCGAGTACCAGGCGGCACTGACGGGGGCGAAGTCGGTCGAGGAGGCCACCAACGCAGCGGCGAACGGGATCAAGGAGATCCTGGGCGATCGCGCCGAGATGCCTTTCCCGACCGCCTGACATAATACCTGGGCCACAGGGGCGCGATAGCTTTGCGAAGCCGGCGCGCCCCTGTGGCTCTGCGAGAGCGCTCTGCGGCCGAACTCCCCGATGCTCAGGCGAGGGCGGGGCGCCGAGCGCAAGAGACAGGCTATGGCAACAACGCGATCCCAGGAGCAGACGGCGCCCCTGCCCCGAGCACGGCCCCGTCGCGGCCTCCACCCCTTTGTGTTCATCGCTCCAGCGCTGATCTTGCTCCTACTGCTGCTGGTTGTGCCGATCGCCCAGGCGCTGCGCTCCAGCCTGATGGTGGGTGACCAGCTCAGCTTCGACAACTATGTGCGCGTGTTCACCAGGGATAGCCTGGCGCGGCGCGCCTTCGGCCACACGCTGATCTTTTCGGCCGTCTCAACCATCGGGCAATACCTGATCGGCCTGGGCATCGCTCTGATCGTGAACGCGCCGCTCCCGGCGCCGGGCATGCTGCGGCTCGCCTTCCTGGTGCCCTGGATGTTCCCCGCAGTCATCCCCGGCATCGTCTGGCGCTGGATGCTCGACGGACAGTTCGGCATCATCAACGAGCTGCTGCGCAAGGCGGGGCTGATCGAGGCGTATGTTGCCTGGCTGGGGATGCCCAACACGGCCCTCAGCGCGGTGACCGTGGCCAACATCTGGCGCGGCTTCCCGCTGATGATGGTGCTGCTACTGGCCGGGCTGCAAGCCATCCCCCAGGATATTCACGAGGCGGCGGCGGTGGACGGCGCGAATAGCTGGCAGCGACTCTGGCGCATCACCCTGCCGCTGATGGCTCGGGTCTCGTTCGTCGCCCTGCTGCTGAGCTGGATGGGCAACTTCATGAACTTCGCGATCGTCCGGGTGATGACCGACGGCGGGCCTGCGAACTCGAGCGAGGTGTTGGCGACGCTGATCTTCAAGAACGCCTTCACCTACATGGATATGAACTACGCCGCGGCGCTCGGCATCGTGCTGCTCTTCTTCCTGATGATCCCCGGCGGCGCCTATGTGCGCGCTACCTTGCGCGAGCGCTGATCACGGCAGCGCGCAGCGGATCGGAGTTACCCTGTGACAACGGCCATCATCCCGCCCGGCGAGCGGCGCATCCCGCTGTTGCGGCGGCGCAATGTGCAGGCGCTGATCTGGTTCACGATAGCGGTGATCCTGCTCATCCCAACGCTCTTCCCCGCAGTCTGGATCGTCCTCTCGTCGCTGAAGACCTCAGCCGAGACCCACACCTTCCCGCCGCGCTTCATCGGCTCGGAGATCTCGCTGGAGGCCTACCGCGCGGTGTTCGGGCGCGGAAACTTTCTCCACTATATGTTCAACGCGCTGATCGTGGCCCTCGCCACCACCGCCCTTGGTGTCCTGGTGGCGGCCTGGTCGGGCTACGGCTTCGCGCGCTACGACTTCCCCGGCAAGGGCCTGGCGCTCGGCTTCATCATCGCCGCGCAGTCGTTCCCCCGGGTGCTGCTGATCATCCCGTACTTCCAGGCGATGACGGCGCTGAAGCTGACCGATACCTATGTGGCGCTGATCCTGGCCTACAGCACCTTCATTCAGCCGCTCTGCCTCTGGATGCTGAAGAGTTATATCGAACAAGTCCCCCGCGAGCTCGACGAGGCCGCGCTGCTCGACGGCTGCTCCCACTACGGCGTCTTCTGGCGCGTCATCGTGCCGACGATCCGCCCGGCGCTCGGAGCAACGGCGATGCTGGCCTTCCTCACCGCGTGGAACGAGTACGAGTTCGCCCTGGTGCTCACGAGCACGGAGCGGGTGCGCACCATCTCGGTCGCCGTGGCCTACTTCCTGGGCGAGTTCACCACCGAGTGGAATAACATCATGGCTGCGTCGGCGATCGCCACCATCCCGGTGATTATCCTGTTCTTCTTCTTCCAGAAGCAACTCGTCTCCGGCCTGATGAGCGGTGCGCTGAAGGGCTAAAACGAGAGCCGAGAACTAAGAATTAACAGCCCGGGCCTATAGCAGAGCGGTACATAGCTGCTCATATTCAGAGGGGAAGGCATGAAGATCGCACGGATCGAGCAATTCTTTCCGCGTCACCGGACGCGCCTGGTCAAAATCACCACCGACAACGGCCTGGTCGGGTGGGGCGAGACCACGCTGGAAGGCAAGCCGCGGAGTGTCGTTGC
>DAOUGF010000756.1:0-5921 GCA_034429295.1 Chloroflexaceae bacterium | reverse complement strand
ACGACATCGTGGATCTGGCCGACGGCGACGCAGCGCGGGCCCTGGCCAGCTGGGTGCAGCAGGTTCGCGCGGCCCGGCCCGCCCCTCACAACCCCGTGCTCGTGGCCTGGGACGACACTCGCTCCCGCTACGGCTTGCCGGCCAGCCTGGTGGACGAACTGCGCGCTGGCGCGGCGATGGACCTGACAATCCATCGCTACGAGCGCTTCGCTGACCTGTGGCTCTACTGTTACCGAGTGGCGTCGGTGGTGGGCCTGCTGGTGATGGGCATCACCGGCCATAGCCCCGGCGCCGCGCCCTACGCGATCAAGCTGGGGGTGGCGCTGCAGCTCACTAACATCCTGCGGGATGTGGGCGAGGACGCCGCCCGCGGGCGCGTCTATTTGCCGCAGAGGGAGCTTGCACAGTTCGGCCTCAGCGCCGACGAGATCCTGGCGCAGGTTTATGATGAGCGCTTCCAGGCGCTGATGCGCTTCCAGATCGAGCGGGCGCGCCGCCTCTACGACGAGAGTTGGCCGGGCATCGCCTTGCTGCCGGCAGAGAGCCGCTTCGCTATCGCTGCCGCAGCCCGCATCTACAGGGGCATCCTTGACAAGCTGGAGGCCAATAGCTACGATGCCTTCACCCTCCGCGCCCACCTCACCCTACGGGAGAAGCTCGCCCGGCTGCCAGGAATCTGGTGGGAGGTTAGAAAGTTGAGGTGAGAAGGGAGCATCTCGGCAGCCTCGCTGCCCCCGCTCACCTCTCGCCTCTCACATCTCATGGCTGCTGTTGCCTTCGACAACCGGCGCGCCTCTCCCGGCTCCTGGCCCGCCTGGCCCCTGGATGCGTTGCTCTGGACGCTTTTCCTGGGGCCGCTGCTGGCGCCGCTCCTGCGAGCCACGGGTCTGCCGCTGCTCGCCGATGCCGGCGCGCTTGCCCGCGAGCTGCTCGCCACCTATGTCTGCCCAACGCCGGAGCGCTCGCTGCTGCTCTTCGGCCTGCCTATGGCCGTCTGCGCCCGTTGCTGGGGGGCCACGCTGGGCTTGGGGGCGGCGCGCCTGCTCGTCGGGTGGGTAGCCGGCGGCGTGGGCCGGAGGCAGTCGCGGCTGGCGCAGGCCCTCGGTTGGTTCCGCGGGCTGCCTTTGCCCGCGAGGCTGCTGCTCTGCGGGCTGCCGTTCCTGCTCTGGCCGCTGGAGATCGCCGGGCAGGGGAATGGCTGGTGGCACGCCCCGCTCTGGCTGCTGCTGCTGAACGGCGCCCAAGCGGGCCTGGCGGCAGGGCTGCTCTGCTGCAGCCTCTGGCCGGGGATGTGGCCGCGGCGGGCCGGGTAGCGCCGCTTCGCAAGGTTGGCAGATCGGCGCGTTTGGCTGCCCCCAAGCTTCAAGCTTGGGGGGCGGTGAGAGGCAGTCTCGTGCCAGCCTCGCGAGGCAGGGCACTTTGGCCTTTCATGCTCAGTTGTAGGTACGGTATGATGAGCTTATGCTCACACCTTTTGAATGTCTGATATACGCCTATGCGCCGCCTGCTGCTGATTAGCGCCGCGACCTTGGCCCTCTGGGGCTGTAGTCTCGGCGATATGCCCCTCGGCCAACGCCCCGATCCGACCGTCGCCGCCATCCAGACCCAAGTGGCCGAGATGGCCGAGCTGCAGACGGGTGGCCCATCGCCCACGCCACTGCCGCCGCGACCATCCGACCCGCCTCTGCCGACGATCCCGCCGCAGCCGACGATCGACCCGTCGCTCAGCGATGCCCTGGCCCATCAGGAGCGCCTGCTGGTGGAGCTCTACCGGCGCGCCAGCCCCGCGGTGGTCAGCATCGAGGTGGTGGGCGCCGAGTTGCCCGCCGACCATCCCGCGATTCCCGACGCCCGCGGCCAGGGCTCGGGCTTCCTCTACGACGACCAGGGCCACATCGTAACGAATAACCACGTGGTCGAGGGCGGCAGGCGCTTCCAGGTGCGCTGGTTCGACGGCACGACGAGCCTGGCTGAGCTGATCGGCGCCGACCCCGACGCCGACTTGGCAGTGGTGAAGGTGCGCGAGCTGCCGCCCGGCGTGGTGCCGCTGCCGGTGGGTGACTCGCGTGAGGTTGAGGTGGGCCAGACGGCGGTGGCGATCGGTAGCCCGTTCGGCGAGCAGAACACGCTCACCGTGGGCGTAGTGAGCGGGCTTGGTCGCACCCTACGCGGCCCGACTCGGCAGTTCGGTACCTACAGTATCCCTAACATCATCCAAACCGACGCCGCGATCAACCCTGGCAACTCGGGCGGCCCTCTGCTGAACGCCCAAGGCGAGGTGATCGGGGTGAACACGGCGATCGCCGTGAGCCAGGGCGGTAACTCGTTCGAGGGTGTGGGCTATGCCGTGCCGGCCAGCACCGTGGCCCGCGTTGTGCCCGCGCTGATCAGCACGGGCCGCTACGACCATCCGTGGATGGGGATCAGTATGTTCCCGGTGGACGCGCTGCTGGCCGAGCAGCTTGGCCTGCCGGTGCAGCGAGGTGTGCTGATCACCAGCGTACAGCCGAATAGCCCTGCGTCGGCGGCAGGGCTGCGGGGCGGCGAGCGCGAGGAGGCGGTGAACGGCCTGCCGCTGCTGGTTGGCGGCGATGTCGTGGTGGCGATCGGCGGGCAGCCGGTGGCCGATAGCGACCAGCTGATCAGCCTGCTCGACCTGAATTACGCCGTGGGCGATACGCTCGTCCTGAGCGTGCTGCGGAACGGCCAGGAGCCGGCTGAGGATGTGGAGTTGGTGCTCGCGGCGCGGCCGTAGGGGGTGTTTGGATCGCGAAAGACGCGAAAGGTAGCGAAAAACGCGAAACGAAAGCGCGAAGGCGCGAAAGGGAAGACGCGAAAGAAAACGCGAAAGGGAAGACGCGAAAGGGAGGTGTTGAAGCTTCCCTTTCGCGTCTTCGGCTTCGAACTTTCAGACGTTCGCTTTCGCGTTTTTCGCGGCGAAGCTGTCGCGCCCTTCGCGATCCAAAGGCTACCCTTCGCGATCCAAAGCCCTCACCGCACCAATCTAAATGGCGCCACGCGCACGGTGCCGCTTCTGAGGCCCTGGCCGACAATACTCCAGTTGCCGATGGGATCGTTCGACTGGGTGCGGAAGCCGATCAGGATGACGCCGTCGTTATCGGCAGTGGCGCGATAGGGCAGGGCGCGGGTACTGCGGTCGGGCAGGTTCAGCCAGAGGGCCACTTCCTCGCCCCGCTGGTAGCCGCGGGCCTCGAAGCCGAGGGTTGTTCCTGGCGCGGAGGGGTCGGGGAAGACGCGGGAGCCCCCGGCGCCGGGTTGGGCCGGACAGGTGCGCGGGTCGCCCTCGGGCACGGGGCCGGCGGGCGGCGATGAGAGGGGCAGGCCGGGCCGCAGCTGGCAGGGCACCAGGTAGCTGCCCAGGATGGCGAGGCGTACATTGCGGCCCACAAGCTCGAAGCGGGCCCGCTCGAAGTACTGCACTAGGTAGTTGCGTCCGTCGTCGAGCTGCTGCACCAGCTCCTCGCTGAGGGGATAGCCGAAAGCGGCGAGGCCGCCGCGCCGCTCCCAGAAGTTGCGGAACTCGCCCCGCAGGGTGTGGCCGGTCTCGGGGAAGTAGCGCAGGCCGGGCGCGTTGACCGGGGCCACGCGGGGGAAGCCCTGCCCTGTGGCGTTCAGATATTCGCGACCGATCAGGCCTTTGCTGATCACCGCCTGGTTGTTCACCACGTCGAGCTCGAGGCGGGCGCGCTCGAACCACTGGGCCACGCGGCCGTCGGAGTTGCGCACGAACTCCTCGGAGACGGGATAGCCGAGCAGCTCGACGCCGCCGTTGCGCTCCCAGTATGAGCGAAAGGCGCCGCCGAGGAAGTGTCCGGTCTGCGGGAAGTAGATCTTGCCCTGGGCCGCGGCGGGCGCCGGGGGCAGGGCGCCCAGCAGCATGGCCAGGCCCAGCACGATCAGGATCCCGGCCCAACGCCTCCGTAGCTGACTCATAGCTACTCCATCTCTCTGCGTAAAGCGAATCCAGGCGACCCGCCGGGGGATCGGCGCACATCGCGCCCACATGCCGGGCGGCGCTGCGCGTTTATCGTTTACACTCTGCAGCCGACATCATACGCGATAGTAGCATGCCTGTCAAGGGTTCTCTCTCTTCGTAGCGCGCTGTAGCGCGGATCGGCGGGGGATAATCGCGACGGCCCCGGTGGCGGTATAATGGAGGCAGTTCTGCTGATGAAAGGTGCTCACCCATGACGATCCCGATCGTCGCCGACCTTGCCGACGCGCGGGCCGGCGTGTTGCGCCGCGCCCCGCTCGACGACGATACCGCGATCGCCGAGACGGTCGCCGGCATCATCGCCGAGGTGCGGGCCGGCGGCGACAAGGCCCTGCGGGCGCTCAGCGCCCGCTACGACGGCGTCACGCCCACGGCGCTCGAGGTGCCGCGGGAGGCGTGGCGCGCCGCCGCCGACTCGCTCGACCCTGAGCTAGTCGCCGCCCTGGAGCTGGCCGTCACTGAGCTGCGGCGCTTCCACGAGCGGCAAGCCCGCAACTCCTGGGTTGACTTCAGCGTCGAAGGGGCGCGGGGCCAGTTGGTGGTGCCGCTGCGCCGGGTGGGCATCTATGTCCCTGGCGGCGCGTCGCCCCTACCGTCCTCGCTCATCCACGCAGCTGTGCCGGCCCGGGTGGCCGGTGTGGAGGAGATCGTGGTCTGCTCTCCGCCCCAGCGCGCAAGCGGCGCTCCCGCCCCGGCAGTGCTCGCCGCAGCTCATATCGTCGGTGTGGACAGGGTGTTCGCCGTGGGCGGCGCCCAAGCCGTGGCGGCCCTTGCCTACGGCACCGAGAGCGTGCCGCGGGTGGACAAGATCGCCGGCCCGGGGAACAGCTATGTGATCCAGGCCAAGCGCATGGTCTACGGGGCTGTGGGGATCGAGAGCCTGCCCGGCCCGACCGAGACGCTGCTGATCGCCGACGCCGAGGCGACGCCGCGCCTTGTCGCCGCCGATCTGCTTGCCCAAGCCGAGCATGTGGAGGCGAGCGCCGTGCTGCTCACCGACTCGCCGGAGTTGGCGCGGGCGGTGCAGGCTGAGGTGGGTCGCCAGCTGGAGCAACTGCCCGCCACCAACGCCAAGGCTGCCGCCGACGCCGTGAGCCGCCGCGGGGCGATCGTGCTGGTACCCGACCTCGACACGGCCTTCGAGCTAGCGAACGAGTACGGCCCCGAGCACCTCTGCCTGCTCCTGGCCGACCCGTGGGCATATGTTGGGAAGGTGCGGAACGCGGGCGGCGTCTTCCTGGGCGAGCAGTCGTTCGAGGTGCTCGGCGATTACTGCGCCGGCCCGTCCCACATCATGCCGACGGAGGGCACCGCCCGCTACGCCTCGCCGTTGAACGTGGACGACTTCCGCAAGGTGATCTCGCTGGTGGGGCTGAACGGCGCGGCCCTGGCCAGGATCGGCCCGGCGGCGCGGCGGATCGCCGAGGCAGAGGGGCTCTTCGCCCACGCTGCGGCGGTGCGGGCGCGGCTGGAGTCGTAGTTCGTAGCCCGTAGTCCGTACTGGTTCGGTGAGCTATAGCAGATCATAAGCCTTAGAAAGGCGCTCATGCGATGTCCAACTACATCGAGACGTTTGTAAACATCCTCTTCAATGTGCTGCTCTTCGCCATCCTCGGCCGCGTGCTGATCTCCTGGATCGACCCGATGGGCAACATGCGGGTCACCCAAATCCTGCGGGAGATCACCGAGCCCATCCTCGCGCCCATCCGCAGCGTGATGCCCAACCTCGGCATGATCGACCTCTCGCCCCTCGTGGCGATGCTGCTCATCCAGCTGCTCCACAGCCTGATCCGCAACGCGATCTGAGAAGGGCGCAACAGCTTCCGGGAGCTGCCAGGCTGATCGAGTTGTGATCTACCCGATGAGCCCGAAACAGCTTCCGAGCGCACAACAGCTTCCGGAAGCT
>DAOUGF010000755.1:0-1756 GCA_034429295.1 Chloroflexaceae bacterium | reverse complement strand
ATGTGCGGGTGGCCGGACAGCCCGCCGCCAAGCCCGGCGCCATGGTGGACGAGTCCGCCGAGGTAGAGGTGACGGCGCCCCTGCCCTACGCCAGCCGCGGCGGCTATAAGCTCGCCCACGCCCTCGATAGCTTCGGGCTCGATCCGCGTGGCCTCGTGGCGCTCGACGTGGGCGCCTCCACGGGCGGCTTCACCGATGTGCTGCTGCAGCGGGGCGCCGCCCGCGTCTACGCGGTGGATGTTGGGTACGGCATCCTCGATTACCGGCTGCGCTCCGACCCGCGGGTAGTGGCGCTGGAGCGCACGAATATCCGGCACCTAGAGGCGCTGCCCGATAATGCCCTTGCCGGCTGCGCGGTGATCGATGTATCGTTCATCTCACTGCGCCTGGTGCTCCCCGCCCTGCAGCGCCTGATCGATCCGGCGGCCTGGGTTGTCGCTCTGGTGAAGCCGCAGTTCGAGGCCGGCGCCGAGCAGGTGGGCAAGGGCGGCGTGGTGCGCGACCCGCAGGTGCATCGGGTGGTGCTTCGCGAGGTGCTTGCCTTCGCGGACGGGCTTGGCCTCACGCCCCGCGGCCTGGCCCGCTCGCCGATCACCGGGCCAGCGGGCAATGTCGAGTTCCTGGCCTGGCTCCAGCCCGGCGGCCCGCCCCTCGACAGCGAGGCAGCGATCCGGGCAGTCACGGCCGGGTAGGAGCGGCGGGCTATGGCCGTCCCAAAGCCGCGCGCTCGGCGGCGAGCACCTGGAGCCAGGCCTGTTCCACCGGCGTGTAGCGCAGGCCAAGCTCGCGCTCGGCGCGGGCGCCCGTGTAGATCAGATTCCCGGAGCTGCCGAGCACGGCCTCCCGTGAGATGAAGGCGGGCAGACCCGCCAGTCGCAGCAGCGGCGCCATCGTCGCCTCCATCAGCGGCGCGGCCACGGCGGCCGGCAGATAGAGCAGGACACGCTGGCCGCCAGGGGTGCGTTCGAAGAGCCCCATCACATCGCGGGCGCGCAGGCTGCCGGCCGAGAGAATGTAGTTGGCGCCCGGCTGGCCGCGCTCGGCCGCCAGCGCGATGCCCTCTGCGGCGTCGTCCAGATAGATAAAGGAGTGGCAGCTCTCCGGCGACCAGAAGATCGCGGGGAAGAGCCCGCGAACCCAGAGCCGCGCCGCGTAACCCCAGGGCGAGTGGTCGCCAGGGCCAAGCACAGCCGCCGGGGAGACGATCACCACAGGGTCGCCGTTACGCTGCCGCCGCTCGGCGATGGCGTGGGCCTCGGCCTTGGTGAGCTCATAGGCGTAGGTGGCGGGCGCACGCCGCCGGAAGCTCTCGTCGGCGACGATGCCGCCCGTATCGCCCATCGCCACCACCGACGAGACGTGAACGATGCGCCGTACGCCGAGCTCGGCTGCAAGGCCCAAGGTGTTGGCCGTGCCGTCCACGTTGATCACCTGCATGCGCCGAGCGGCCGCGGCGGTGAGTCCGACCTCGTACCAGCCGGCGTTGTGGATCACAACCTCGGCGCCGGCCATGGGCGCGCGCATGCTCTCGCGGTCGGTCACATCGCCGTGGGCAAGCCTCGCGCCCATGGCAGCGAGCTCCTGGGCCTCGGCGCTGTCGGGCCGGCGCACCAGGGCAGTCACCGACCAGCCCCGCTCCAGCAGGCGCCTGGTGAGCCGCCTCCCGATAAAGCCAGTGCCGCCGGTAAGAAAGAGCTCCACGCCAGCCTCCTCCCGCTGCTAGGCCCGTACAGCTTAGTCCGTACGGCGAGAGCCT
>DAOUGF010000754.1:0-7006 GCA_034429295.1 Chloroflexaceae bacterium | reverse complement strand
AGGCCTGGAACAGCAGGGCCGGCGTGGCCGCCAGGAGCCGCTCGACAGCCGCAAGGACATCGTCCGCGCCCGCTGGCTCCGCGATACAGCGAGGATCGCGTAGCCGGCGCTCCAGGCGCGCGACACGGGCGCGCGCTGCCGCGGGCGCCAGCAGCGCCTGGAGCAGATACCAGGGCATGCGCGAGCGGACGAGCAGCCGGGCTGCGGCCAGCGCGAGGGTGAAGGGCGAGGAGGGTAGCAGCGACAGCCGCGGGTCGGCGACGAGCTGCCGGAAGCCGGCGACAGCCTGCACCTCCGCGTCAGCCAGCACCTGCGTGAGAATCCTCCGGCCGACGGGGTGGCGCAGCGCGGCGGTGATATCGAAGAAGGGGCGAGACGCCGCCTCGGTGACGAAGCGCGGCCCTTGGGCCGGGTCGGGTGGCGCGGCGCCGGCCATGGCTACGATAGCCGAGGCGAGCCGGCGCAGCGCCGAGATGCCGATAGGCGTGGAGGGCCGGGTACTGCCCTGCTGGGCGTTGAAGCAGAGGTAGACCCGCAGCTCGGCATCAGAGGGCGGGGCGCCGGCGGGCAGCGGGAACAGGGTCGTGACGGGCCGTGATTGGAGCAGCCAGCATACTCCCTCGGCATCGATGGCCCACTCGATGTCCTGCGGCGCGCCGAAGTGCGCCTCGACCTGCGCCCCAAGCCTCGCGAGCGCGCGCAGCTGGGCATCAGAAATGCATGCCTGCTGCTGCGACGCTCGCTCGACCCGCTCAGTGCCGCCGCCGGCCGCTGGCCGGATCTCGAGTTGCTTGGCACCGATGCGGCGCTCAAGGATCGCGCCCGTCGCTGTGTCGATGACGAAATGATCCGGTGTCGTCGCGCCGGAGACCACCACCTCGCCGAGGCCAGGGCTGGCGTCGAGCACCGCCTCACGGCGCTTACTCGCCAGCGGGTTGGCGGTGAAGAGCACCCCGGCCACCTCGGCGTTCACCATCCGCTGGACGACCACAGCCAGGCGAACGGTTCGTGGGTCGAGGGCGAGGCGGGCGCGGTAGCGCACGGCGCGTTCCGTCCAGAGCGAGGCCCAGCAGCGCTGGACCGCCACGAGGAGTTCGTCGGCCCCGATGACGCTTAGGAGGGTCTCGTGCTGGCCGGCGAAGCTCGCGCGGGGCAGGTCCTCAGCTGTCGCCGAGGAGCGCACCGCGACGGGCAGCGCGTCGCCGTCACTGAGTTCCTGGTAGGCCCCGGTGATGGCAGCGCTGAGCGCGGAGGGGATGGGCGCGTGCAGCACGGCGGCATGAACGGCCAGCGCCATCTCGACGAGCTGCTCCTCAGGAGCGCTCTGGCGCTGCGCGAGCTCAGCCAGGAGCGGCTCGAGCTGAGCGCCGGCGCTCACCAGAGCGTAGGCTGCGGTGGTCACGCAGAAGCCGTCAGGGACAGGGAAGCCGGCGCGGATGAGCTCGCCCAGATTCGCGGCCTTCCCCCCGGCCAGGGCGAGCTGTGTGCGGTCGAGGGCGCTGAGCGGGGCCACAAGGGGTGTTGGATCTCGCAGATCACTTCCCTGCCCCTGGAGACCTTGTTGTTCTTGAGCCATACGCTGCTCCGCGGGTAGAGGTGGAACCTGGCAGGCATCTCGGGTATCCTCGTTCCAGGACAGTCTAGGCGCACGCCTGGGGGGCGGGAAGTGCCGTCGATCCTGTTTTTGGGTATGACAGATGTCATCCTGGGAGCAATCGGAGCTACGCGAGGATATCACCCTGCGGCTGACCTTCACGTACGGCAGGAGCGAGTTCGGGGCTTGACCTTCCAGCGACTGGAAGGTGTATGCTGCGCCAGAGGGGAGGTGGAGATGCAGATACGGGAAGTTGCGCGGGCGAGCGGGGTGCCGGCCAAGACCATCCGCTACTACGAGGCGATCGGGCTGCTGCCGCCAGCCAGCCGTGCCGCGAACAACTACCGGCGCTATCAGGCCGCGGATGTCGAGCGGCTGCGCTTCATCGCCAGCGCGCGCAGCCTTGGCTTCAGCCTGGGCGAGATTGCTGAGGTGCTTGCGGCGCGCGACCAGGGTGTCGCACCCTGTAATCGCGTGCTCGGCGTGCTCGACGAGCGGCTCAGCCAGCTCGACCGCCACATCGCCGACCTGCTGGCCCTGCGTGAAGACCTGCGCCGCATTCGCGCCGAGGGCGCCCTGCTCCGGCGCGACGATGTCGCCGGCGAGCAGTGTGTCTGCTACCTGGTGAAGGCCTACGGCGACAGCGGGCCTGTGACGATTGACCGCGAGGAGGTTCCCGATGGCGAGCAGCAGCGATCCGGCTGAGCAGCCTGCCGCGTGCTGTCCGCCGGCTGTCGCATCCGTCGTTCAGCACCGACAAGCCTGCCCTACCTGTGGCAGGCAGGGGAAGGCCGTCGGAGTGGCAACGGTGCGGGCGCAGCTGGCGATCAGCCTGCGCTCTGTGACCGGTGAGGCGTACCGCTTCTGCGCAACTTCGGGCTGCCCGGTCGTCTACTTCTCGCCCGATGGGGTAGAGCAGTTCACCACCGGACAGCTGCGTGAGCTTGTCTTCCAGAAAGCGCCTGGGAGTCCGGCGGCCCTCGTCTGCTATTGCTTCCAGCACAGCCTGGGGGTGATTCAAGACGCAGATGCCCACACGCGGGCGCAGATCCTCGCCGATATTACGGCGGGCGTGCAGGCTGGCCAGTGCGCCTGCGACCTGCGCAACCCCCAGGGGACCTGTTGCCTGGGCAACGTGCGCCGGGTTGTCCAGGGCGCTCCGCTTGAGGCCTCATCCTTGTAGCCATCCGCCCACATGCGGCAGTTCCGCTTGACGCCGCGAACATCCGTTATATCGTGGGCTCGTCAGAGCTTGCTTGATCTGACCCTTCAGAGGAGGCAGCACACGTATGCAGATGCTCCACGCGATACCCGCCCTGCCTGTGGCCGAGATGCCGCGCAGCATCGCGTTCTACCGTGATAAGCTCGGCTTTCGTGTGATCCATCATGATGAGGGCTTCGCGATTGTCCAGCGCGACGCGGTGACACTACATCTGTGGGAGGCAAGCGATCAGGGCTGGCGCTCACGCAGCGCAACGAATCCGGTTGTGTCAGGGGCAGAGTCCTTCATCGCGGGGACGGCCAGCTGCCGGATCGCAGTTGACGATGTCGATGTCCTGCACGACGAGCTGGAGCCGCAGGGCATCCTGCATCCCAAGGGGCAGCTGAGCGACCAGCCCTGGGGCTCGCGCGAGTTCGCCATCACTGACCCGGACAACAACCTCGTCACCTTCTTCAGGCGCACCTGAGGCGAAGCGTGGTCACACCCACACCGCTGCGCTCCCCATACCATCTTCTCTGCTGGCTGCGAGGTGTGCGCCTCGGCGCAGCTTGTAGACACCAAGGCTGATAGCGTGCCCAGGGAGAGCTGCGATGGATGCGACCGCGTTTGTCCAGGTAGCCACGCAGATCGCCGACGGTCTGTGCGGACCGCACGAGCGACTGCGGGTGCAGCTGCTCCGACTGCTCGCGGCTGGACATCCTGTAGCGTCCGAGGCGCTGGCCGAAGCGCTGGGATGGCCGGCTGCGGCCGTTGCTGCGGTCGTATCCAGCTGTTCGGATACCGAGTTTGACGATGCTGGTCGGGTTGTCGGCTGGGGCCTCACCCTGAAGCCGACGGCACATCAGTTTCGGCTCGGGAAAACCACGCTCCACACCTGGTGCGCGCTCGACACACTGATGTACCCGACGATCCTGGCGCAGCCGGCTGACGTGACCTCGTCGTGCCCGGTCACCGGGACGCGGGTGCAGCTCCGGGCCTGCCCGGATGGAATTGCTGACTTCCAGCCAGCGGCGGCGGTCGTCTCGATCGCCCTGCCGGAGGAAGCACCGTGCTCCTGCTCGCGTGCCACCTTCTGCGCCCACGGCCACTACTTCGCCTCCAGCGATGCCGCGGAGGCCTGGCGTGGGAGTGCGCCTCCTAGCTACATCCTACCCGTCGCCACCGCCGCCGAGCTCGCCCGCCGGATCGCCAGCGAGCGTTTGCGTCGGGCGGCGCTGCCCACTGCGCCGGAGCACTGACAGCGATGAAGGCCGGCTGCGAGGAGAGCCCGCCGAGCACAGCGCGCGACGCCACCGGGGTTCAGCAAAGGTGCAGCAGCGCTGGACGAGCCGGCTCATCGGCAGGGTCATGCTCTACCGCCCCAGCAGTTACGCGCTGCGCATCGGCTTACCTGGCTTGAGCTGCGGCGGGCAGAGGCCGTAGGCGATGAAGCGCGCGGGCACCGACAGCGCCCAGCGGTTCCGGAGCAGGGGTAGCACAAAGGCTGGCACGACAAGCGGCCGCCGCCGTCACCACGCGCCATGGCATCGCTCACCCGCGCCTGGGCCAGCGCCTGGAATGCCTGCATGATTCTTGTTGGCAGCTCCCGCTGCCGCTGCACAGCTGCCAGGTCGTGCTCATCGATTGGTCTGCCAGCTAGTAGCGGCGCGCTCAGGCGGTTGGCCGCCGCCACCGCATCCTGAATCGCGTAGTTGATGCCGACCCCGCCCACCGGTGACATCACGTGGGCCGCATCGCCGATGAGCAGCAGGCCGGGGCGGTGCCAGCGCCCCTGGCTGGTGGCTAGAGGCGCGGTGCTTGTGCGGTGAGCGCCCTGCCGTCGCAGCCAGCGCCCCGGTGACACTCACCGGAGCGCTTACAGATAAAGACGGATTAGCTAATCGTGATGATAGGCGCCCCTATAAGCCAGGGCCAAAAGAATATAATGGGTGTCCCGTGCCACGCTACTAGACTGTTCGACTACGGCACTACATAGAAACAGGCAGCCCGGGCAGGTATGAACACCACGCCCCCGGCATCGTCACCGGGGCGCTGTTGTGCTGTCCCCGCTGGCATCGTATTTGCTACCAAGCGGCAGATTCCACCTGTTGTTACACAATTCGCAAGTAGGCGCTCATGGATACATCTGACACCTTCGTCCTCATTGTTGAGGACGATGTGGCCATTGCTGATGTACTGGCCGCTATGTTACGGGAAAACGGCTATCAGGTACTGGTAGCCTACAGCGCAGGCATGGCCATGGAGTTGCTCACTGAGGTGCGGCCGGCCGTGATGACGCTTGATGCAGCGCTGCCTGGCATCAGCGGTCCCACACTACTCTGGCACATTCGTCAGCAGGAAGCCACCCGCGAGCTGCCGGTCATCATGATCTCGGCGATGGTGCACCTTGAACGAGAGATTGGCGGCTCCGTACAGGCGTTCCTCCCCAAGCCCTTCAACCTTGGCGAGGTGCTGGCCAGGGTCCGCCAGCTTGCTGGGCCTGGGGCGAGAGCGGCCGGCGCGTAATCGGCGGGTAAGCGCGCCAGAAGCGCTCCGCCAGATCGCTGGCCTTCTCGCGGCCGATGCGCTGGCGGAGCTCCCAGTAACTGACGCCAATTATGGTATCGTCGCCGATGCGGATCGTGCGGTTCAGGGTGGGGCTGGCCCTACCGTGCGAAGCGGCTGCGCTACGAGACATAGGCGCTGGGCTCGCGCTCGAACGCCTTCTTGCAGCCGGGCGCGCAGAAGTAGTAGGTGCGGCCCTGGTACTCGGCCTTCCAGCGCGCGGTCGCCGGGTCCACATCCATGAGACAGACCGGGTCGAGGCGCTCCAGCCCGCCGCCGTCGTCCTCGGCGCCGCTGCCGAGCGGCTCGTGACCGCCCTCCGGCGGCGGCAGGTAGCGCTCGTAGATGTGCGGCTCAAGCGTGGCGGGTGGCGCGGCTACCCGCCCGGCGCGCAGCATCGTCTCGATGTAGTCGAAGAGCTGCGGGATGAGCGCGTCGTCGTTGATGTCCTTGAGCCAGATTGAGCGCCCGAAGAGCTGGAGCAGCACATTGTTGCCCACGGCGCAGGGCCCGAGGCAGCCAGTGAAGCTGAGGTGCACCTTGTTGCGGATGCGCCGGTGCTCCCACTCCTGCTCGTAGAGCGCCTGGTTGACCGGGGCGCGCGTGGAAGCTAATCTCCTCAGCGCTCATGAGCCTCTACTCGTTGCGTGAATGTTCTCCCTGGGAGGCAGTGTAGCCTCCAGGCGCAGCAGCGGCTCGGCCGCCTCCAGCCCGCCCGCCATGGTGTTGAACTCGGCGGCCAGGTCCGCCAGCTCGTCGTGGCCGGCGACGGGCACCCGCTCGGCGTAGTGGCCATGGGCGATGCGCCGGCTGGCTGTAAGCATCTGGCGCACGCGGCCGACGATGCGCGAGGAGACCAGCAGGCTCACGCCGACAGCGACCAGCGTGGCCGCGCCGCCGCTGAGCAGCAGCGCCTGGAGCATGGCGGTCTGGAACACCGCGTTAGTGGCCTGCTCCATCGCGACCATCGCCGGGTCGGCGGGGTCATGGGCGGGGCCGAGCAGCGCGAGCATCAGCCGGTCGTGGAGGCCCGGGGCGGTGGCCAGGGTGACGAGCAGCAGGGTGGCCGTTCCCGCGACGATCACCAGCAGGTGGGCGAGGAAGAGCCGGGAGCGCAGCCCGCCGCGGCGCCAGAAGGACATCACAGGCCTCCGGCTATGCTACGCCTACCTTGAGGCGGTAGCCGACGCCGCGGACGGTCTCGACCAGCCGCGGCTGGGCGGGGTCATCGCCGAGCTTCTTGCGCAGGTTGGCGACATGCACGTCCACGACGTGGTCGTCGCCGAAGTAGTCCGCGCCCCAGACCTGCTCGAGCAGCTGGGCGCGGGTGAAGGCGCGGCCGGGGTGGGCGGCCAGAGCGGCCAGCAGGCCGTACTCGGTGGTGGTGAGGCCCAGCGATGTGCCGCCCAGCGTCACCTTGTGGCGCGCGTCGTCGATGCGCAGCGGGCCGAGTATGATGACCTCGGGGGCCGGCGCCGCCGCGCCGAGCGAGCCGGCGGCGCCGCGGGGGCGACGCAGCATGGCGCGCACGCGGGCCACCAGCTCGCGGGGCGAGAAGAGCTTGGTCAGGTAGTCGTCCGCGCCGACCTCCAGCCCGACCACCCGGTCGATCTCCTCGGCGCGGGCGGTGAGCATCAGCACGTAAG
>DAOUGF010000753.1:0-3414 GCA_034429295.1 Chloroflexaceae bacterium | reverse complement strand
CCGCAAGCGCCTCAAGCGCGCCGCACAGCTTGTCTGATCCGCTACGCCGTACGCCTCCGCGCACCTGGACCGCACTATCGCTATGAACCTGCAGCTCACGCCCCTGGCCACGCTCTCCGCCCACCGCAAGATCGCCGTCTGCCCCTCTGGCGCCCTCTACCTGATCTGGGACAATGCCATCTTGCGGCTCCCGCCCTTCGACCTCCCCCACCTCGCTGCGCTGCTCGATGGCTGGGAATCTGAGGAAGAGCCACCAGGGCTGCGCCGGGGCTACTACCGCGTCGCCCACACCGCCGACGGCGGCCTGATGCTCTGGCTCAACGGGGCCGCCATCGGGCTGAGCCGCAACGAGCTGCGGGCACTCCTGGGCCTCGTGCGGGCCGCAGAAGATCGCATTCACAACAGGCCCGAGAGCTTGGCGGCCTCGCCCTTCGGCCCCGACTTCCGGCTCCTCGCCGCGGGCCAACCCTGGAAGAACTAGCGGCTGTGTGGCGTAGTCGGTAGATGTGCGGAATACATGAGCTTGGCACATCGTGGCGCCTGCTCTCGCGCCCACAAGCTGAGAGTTTGTGGGCGCGGTATAGCAGCGCCGGTGTGCCAACCTTAGCGCCAGACAAAAGCCCGCGTCTCTTCGCTCGAGACGCGGGCTTTTGCACGTTTCGCGATCACCGCTGCTCGATGTGGGCCCGCAGCAGCCAGGCCATCTTCTCGTGCTTCTCCATCAGCCCGGTGAGGAAGTCGCTGGTGCCCATATCGTCGTACTGCTCATCGCAGGCCCGCAGATCCTTCCGCAGATTCCTGATGATCGCCTCGTGGTCCGCCACCAGGTCGCTCACCATGCCCCGCTCATCCGGCAGCTGGCCCGGCCGCTCACTGAGGGTGGCATTCTGCAGCATCTCGGTCATCGTGCCGGGCGCGACCGGCCCGAGCATGCGGATGCGCTCGGCGATCTCGTCGATCTCCTCCGCGAGCTCCTCGTACTGCTGCTGGAAGAGCGCGTGGAGCGGCCCGAACGACATCCCCACCACGTTCCAGTGGTAGTTCCGCAGCCGCATATAGAGCACATGCTCGTCGGCGAGGAGCCGATTCAGAATCGCCACCACACCTTGGACGTTCGCCGCACCCAGCCCCAGGTCCGGCGTCACGCTCGTAGCGCCCGTCGCGCTCGTCTTCGCCGTGGTCATCGTTTGCTCCTCCTCTAGCTCGCCGTCTTACAGTCGCCAGCGCTGCTAGTAATCCCAGTTCATACTACTACGATAGCATAGACCCGCATGGTGATCAAGTGGCATCATGAACCCTACTTCAGGGTATACTTGGCCGTGAAGCAAGGTCGGGACCACGACGATACATGAGGGCGCAATGAACGACGAGGGCGTAATGAACGACACCTTCCTCCAGGCCCTGCTAACGCTGCCGGAGGTGGACGAGGCGAAGCTCTCGCCGGATCGGCGCTGGGTGGCGTTTACCTGGGTGCACGCCGGCGCCCACACCGACGTCTACCTCGTGCCCACCGACGGCTCCGCCGCGCCCATCGCCCTCACCACCACGCCCGAGGAAACCCGCCTGATCGGCTGGGCCTTCGACTCGCGCTCGGTTATAGTCGCTGAGGACCACGACGGCGACGAGCGCGTACGGCTGTTCCGCGTCGCCATCGATCACCCCGGCGCGATGGAGCCGCTTACAGAGGACCGCCCGCCCTACTTCATCAGTGGCGGCGCTCTCAGCCCCGACGGGCGCACACTCTTCTACAGCATCAGCTATGACCTCGCGGCCAACACCCCTATCGAGGCCAGCATCATCTATCGCCACGAGCTTGGCAGCGGCGAGCGAACGCCACTCGCCCGTACCCGCCGCCCTACCGGGGCCGGCCCGCTGCTCAATAGCGCCGGCAGCCACCTGCTCCAGGTGTACCAGGACCGGACGCCCAGCGGCGAGCAGATCCACCTGATCGATGTTGAGGGCGGCGAGAGCCGCGAGATCCTGAACGCCGGCGACAACCGCAAGGTGCGGGCCGAGTGGCTGCCCGACGGCCGTAGCGCGCTCTTTGTCGCCGAGGCCCCCGACGCCAGCTACCAGCGCGTTGGCATCTACGACTGCGTGCAGGGCACGAGCCGCATGCTCCTCGACGACCCGGCGCGACAGGTGGAGTTCGCCTGGCCCACACCCGACGGCCTGGTGGTGATCGACGAGGTGCGCGAAGCCCGCCACTTCCCGCTCGTGCTCGACCCGGCCACAGGCGCCGCGCTGCCCTTCCCGCAGCTGCCCGGCAACACCCTGCCCCTCGGCCGCGCACCCGACGGCGCCTGGATCGCTCTGCATTACGACTCGACCACGCCGAAGGATATCGTGCGGCTGGAGCAGGGGGAGCACGGCCTGACTGCCCGCTCCCTCACCCGATTCCGTGAGCGGGCACGCCTGGACCTGGCGAGCCTCACGCCAGCCGAGAACTTCCGTTGGCGCTCCACCGATGGCCTTGAGATACAGGGCTGGCTCTACCGCGCCGCGCCGAACCGCGGCCGCGCCGTGCTCTACATCCACGGCGGCCCCACCTGGCACTCCGAAGAGTGGATCAATCCCCAGATCCAGTACCTCGTGCGCCGCGGCTTCAATGTGCTGGATGTGAACTATCGCGGCTCCACCGGCTTCGGCATGGCCTTCCGCGAGGCGATCAAGGAGGACGGCTGGGGCGGTCGCGAGCAGGACGATATCGCCGCCGCCGCCGCTGCCCTGATCGCCGCGGGGCTCGCCGAGCCAGGCCGCGTCGGCGTTACCGGCACCTCCTATGGCGGCTACAGCTCATGGTGCCAGATCGTCCACCGGCCGCCCGAGCTGATCGCCGCCGCCGCGCCGATCTGCGGCATGACCGACCTGGTGATCGACTACGAGACTACCCGGCCCGACCTGCGGCCCTATAGCGAGGAGATGATCGGCGGCTCACCCACTGAGCGCCCCGATCGTTACCGCGAGCGCTCGCCCATTCATTATGTCGAGAACATCAGGGGCAAGCTGCTGATCGTCCAGGGTAGCCAGGACCCGAACGTTACGCCGGAGAACGTGCGCCAGGTGGTGCTGCGCCTGGAGGCCGCCGGCATCCCCTACGAACTGCTGGAGTTCCCCGACGAGGGCCACGGCGTCCACCGCCCCGCCAACCAGGCCACCCTCTACCGGCGCCTCGCCGCCTTCTTCGAGGCCGCCCTCGCGTAGGGCCAAAGCGATCGCTTCGGCCCTACACGCGCTTGCTTCGGCCCTTCGCCAATACCTCGCGCACCGCCGCCACAGCCGCCCGCACGTCGTCGGCGGAGATGCCGTAGTGGGTGACGGCCCGCAGGGTGCGGCCGCCCATGCCGCCCATCAGCACGCCGCGGGCCCGCAGCGCCGCCAGGAAATCGGCGGGGCTCAGATCCTCGACCAGCA
>DAOUGF010000752.1:0-1994 GCA_034429295.1 Chloroflexaceae bacterium | reverse complement strand
TGGCGGCCTCGGCCTGCATCTTGACCATCTCAGCCTGCATCTGGCGCATCTTCGCCTGAGCCTCGGCGAGAGCCTTCTCAGCCTTGTCGCCGGAGAGCGCCTCCTTCTTTGCTTCCTCGAGCTGCCGCTCGAGCTCGGCGATCTCCTTGCCCTTCGCAGCGAGCTGATCGCTCATGCTACGCATAGCTTGCGCGGTCTGCTCGGCCCTGGCCTTCTCTGCCTCCTCCTCCTCTTTCTTCTTCTTGTTACCGAAGCCCAGCATAGCCTTCTCCTGTTCTGTCGAAGCTAGCTTCGCCACCAGGGGACGATAGCAGTATAGCCTGTTTTCATCCCTGGCGCATCACCCTTCACGGTAGGGTGATGGTAGCACGGGCCGTGCCGGCGCGTTGGGCGACGGCCTCGATCTTCAGCTCGCCGCCGGCTGGCGCGCGCACAGTCCACTCCAGCTTGCGCAGGTTATCGGTGGGATAGTTGCCGCCGAAGAGGGCCCGCTTGTTCGCGCGTCCCTCGAGCTGACCGATCTCTTGAAAGGCCTCGCCGGTCACAAGCTCGGCGCCCTCCGGCAGAGTGAGGCGAACCTCGATCGGCCGCACGGCGCGGATCTCCTGGGCCCGCTTGCTGCCGTAGGTGGGCAGGTAGCCGCTGTTGGCGACCACCGCCCGCACGTGGTAGACGCCCTCGCCGAGGGATGTGGCGCTCACCTGCCGCAGCTCCAGGCGCGGGCTCATCAGCGCGTGGGCGATCACGAACTCGGTGTTGGGCTCGATCGTCTTCAGCAGCAGCTTTTCGGGCGGGTTGCCGAAGGTGCGGCGCTCGATCCAGCCGCCGATCTCCACCGGGCCGAGCTCGGGGTGCTCGAAGGGCTGCCAGGGCACAAAGCCCTTACCATCGAGCTGCTCGTCGTTCCACTGTAGCAGCTTGAGATCGTCCTCCTCGGGATGGTCGCGCATCCACTCGATAAAATCGCGCTCCTTAATCCCGGCCTCCCCCACCATATCCCAGAGCTCCACGGTGAAGGCGAAGATCCCAAGCTGATCGTAGGCCCAATCGTCGAAGGCGCCGTTCATCACCTCGCGGGGGTGATAGCGGAAGCCGTGGTAGACAGAGACATCGGGGTAGCCGGTGAGCTCCTTGCCGCGCTTGCCGATCTCTTTGTAGGTCCAGAGATCCTCGATCGCCATCTTGTCGTCGGGCTTATCGGAGTAGGGGCGCAGGATGGCGCCGGAGTAGGTGTGGTAGGAGATCGCGCCGCTCACGTTGAGATGGCTGCTGAGGAAGGCGATGGTGGCGCGGGTCTCCGGCTCGGAGCCCGGGTAGGGGCCGGCGCCCCGCTGCAGCCCTTCGGGAGCCCAGATGTAGGGGAAGTTGCGGTTGAAGTCGAGGCCCTGGGCGGGCGGAGCGATCTTCACAGTGAAGCCGTCGTAGTTGCGGATGCGGCCCTCGGTATAGACGCGGTAGTAGGTGCCGCCGTGATCGTCGGGGCCGCGCCGACGCATGAGGCGGGGATCCTTCTCGCTCACCTTCCAGCCGCCGTCGGGGTCCACCACGCGCATCTGCAGGATGAGCCCGTCGCCGTTGATATCGGCGGGGTAGAGGCCGTCGCGCTCGTCCTCGTAGGGGTAGCGGCGGGTGCCCGAGCGCACATACACGGGCGAGGTAAGCGCCTGCTCCATGCCGTCGGGGTTGAGGCAGGGCACCACATAGAGCGCGCGGGTGTCGAGGAGCTGCGTGATCCGCTCCTCCTTGCCGTAGGCCGTCAGCACGCGCTGGATCACGTGAAGGGCGCCCATGCAGCCGGTGACCTCGGTGGCGTGGATGTTGGCGTCGAGCCAGAGGGCGGGCTTCTCGGTGTCGGGGCCGGTCTCCTTATTGGTGAGGGCCAGACACCAGATCTCGCGGCCCTCGTGGCTCTTGCCGATGCTGCTGAGGGCGGTGAGCTGCGGATACTCCTCGGCGAAGCCCTTGAGGGCCGCCTCGACTTCGTGGGGGCGGAG
>DAOUGF010000751.1:0-5127 GCA_034429295.1 Chloroflexaceae bacterium | reverse complement strand
GGGGCAGGGACAGTGAAGATCGACATGGAGCAACTGCGGAAAGAGTACACGCAGCGGGGCCTGGTGGAGCAGGAAGTCGCGGCTGACCCGATCGCCCAATTCGCCGACTGGTTCGCAGCGGCGGCGGGCGCCAGCATGCGCGAGCCGAACGCGATGACCCTGGCGACTGTCGGCGCTGACGGGCGACCGTCGGCCCGCATCGTCCTGCTGAAGGGCTTCGACGAGTCCGGCTTTGTCTTCTACACGAACTATGAGAGCCGCAAGGGGCGCGAGCTGGCCTCGGGGAGTTGGGCCGCCCTCGTCTTCTACTGGCCGGAGCTGGAGCGACAGGTGCGAGTGGAGGGGCCGGCGGAGCGGGTGAGCCCAGCCGAGTCCGACGCGTACTTCCAGAGCCGGCCCATCGGCAGCCGGCTCGGGGCCTGGGCCTCGCCGCAGAGCCAGCCGCTCGCCGGGCGCGAGGAGTTGGAGGCCCGGTTGGCCGAGGTGACCGCCCGCTTCGCTGGGAGCGAGCCGCCCCGCCCACCCCACTGGGGCGGCTTCAGGGTGCGCCACGAGATGGTGGAGTTCTGGCAGGGGCGGCCCAACCGGCTCCACGACCGCATTCGCTACCGGCGCGACGGCTCCGGCGCCTGGCTGATCGAGCGACTCGCCCCGTGACACGTGGTTGTACTGTTACATGAGCTTGGCACATCCTGGCGCTTGCTCTCGCACTCTCAAGCTCTCAGCTTGAGGGTGCGGTGGGGCGGCGCAGGTGTGCCAACCTTCTCCACCCTAGCCGCCCCCAAGCGCCGCCCTCCAAGCTTCGAGCTTGGGGGGCGGCTGGTGCGGCGCTTGGGGGGCCAGCGGCGCTGATGTGTCAACCTCTCGGAGCAGCACAACTACGGACTACAGATTACAGTTTACGGAAATCGTTTGCCTGTGGCGGTGAGGTCGTTTATAATTCAGGCGCCGCATATCAGAGACAAGGGCCACCTCCGCTGGAGTCATTCACCGCCGTTTGCGAGGTATGCGGGACGATCGAGGAGGACGCGTCAGCATGTTTGGCACCAACAAGAAGACCCAGCCCGCCCCCGCGACGATGAACGGCAAACCCGAGACGGTCATCGGCTCGAATACGCGCTTTCAGGGCAGTCTCACTTCCGACGGCAATATTCGCATCGACGGCTCCGTCGAGGGCGACATCGAGGTTCTGGGCAACCTGATCATCGGTGAGACTGGGCGGGTCATCGCGACCATCAAAGCGCAGAATGTGCATGTCTCGGGCGCCGTCAAGGGCGAGATCACCGCTGTCGAGCAGCTCGAGATCTCGCCGACGGGCAAGGTCTGGGGCGACATCACCACCGCGGCTCTGCACATCGAGCCGGGCGGCCTCTTCCGCGGCCAGAGCTCGATGACGACCAACATCGACGAGCCGCTGCTGCTCGAGGCGCCGCGCGCGATCGAGAGCTAGGGCATGCCCAGGAAGCGCCCCGTCCGCCACGCAACCCGCAGCCTCTTCGGCCTTCTGCCGCGGCGGCGTCCCCGGCGCGCCTCGAACGAGGATCTTGTGGGACGCATCGCCAGCGCCCTGCGCCTCGGTGGCCGCAGCGCCCTCTCGCTTACGATCGGCGGCCTGATGATGGTGTTCATCGGGCTGCTTGTGGTGAACTTCATCGGCCAGGTGATGCAGAGCGCTCGCCTCGAGGCCCGCCGCGCCGAGCTCGAGGCCGAGGTGGCCCAGATCCGGGCCGAGAACGCCGCGATTGAGGGCGGCGTCGCCTTCACCGAGTCCGATGTCTATGTCGAGCGGGTTGCCCGCGAGCAGCTCGGCTACGCCCGCGAGGGCGACATCGTCATCCTCCCCCGCGTGGTCGCCCCGCTCCAGCCCGCTCCTGAGGCGCCCCCACCTCCTGAACTTCCCCCGCCCCCCGAGCCCACACCGAACTGGCAACTCTGGTGGCACGCGATCTTCCCCGCGGAGCTGTAGCTCAACGGAGAGCCTGGGTGAGCGCCCGATCGAGCCTAACCCGATCCAGCACGGCGACCAGCCCCTGCGCGCAGCTGTCCCAGCACGCGGTTGAACGCCCTCAGTGTCACGCCCGCAAGGCCGGCCGGCTCATCTACGATGTGCGCTCCCTCGCTCAAGGCTCTCGTCCTGGCCGAAGCCGCCGGCCCGAGGACGAGCAGCCATGCCATCATCGAGCTGAGCGCCCACCTGCTCTGCGCCTCCAGAGGCGCCCGGCGCCGGCATGCGCTTCGATGAGGCGCCCTGGCGCCGTTTCGTGCGTAGGAGCTTTCTGCAGAGCGGGCCGCTGAAGCGGCCAGGAGGTGGAGCTATGGCCCACGTGGTTGGCATCGCGGAGATCGTGCTCTGGACGGCCGATAAGGAGCGCGCCCTCTCCTTCTACCGCGATCTGCTGGGGCTCACGGTGATCTCGCCGCCGGAGCTGCCGAACGTCTTCCTCAAGGTCGGAGACGCCGGCGCGGGCGTGCCGGCGATGATCGTCCTTGTTCCGAAAGGCCCCGATGTGCTCGCACGCCCTTCCGGCTACCAGCTCCACCACCTGGCGTTGGCGCTGCCGCCGGAGGAGTTCGATGCCCAGGAGGCGGCCCTGATCGCCGCCGGCTACGCGCCGCGAGGCGGCAAGCACCCAGTGCTGGCCAGCCGGACGATGTACGTCGATGATCCTGACGGCAACGAGGTGGAGTTCATCTGTGTGGCGCCCGCGGCCTGAGACCGGGCAGCGCCCACCTGCGAGGGAGCTGCGATGTTCCAGCCAGACCCGGACGTGATCACCTGGCGGTTGCACCTGCGCTCTGCGCCGGCGGCCGTGTACGAATTGCTCGCCACCGATGCCGGGCGCGCCCGCTTCTGGGCCGAGGAGGCCATCGAGCGGGACGGCGCGATCGACTTTGTTTTTCCGGGCGGGCTGAGCTGGCGCGGGGAGATCCTGGCCCGCGAGCCCGGCCGCCGCTTCAGTGTGGTCTACTACGGCGGCAGCACGGCAACCTTCGTGCTCGCCGATGATGGGGCGGGCGGCACTGACCTGACCCTGAGCGATGCGGGGGTGCCCGCTCAGGATCGGGCCGAGGTGACGGCCGGCTGGGTCTCGGTGCTGCTCGCGCTCAAGGCCGCCGCCGACTTCGGCGTGGACCTGCGGAACCACGACCCGAGCCGCACTTGGGAGCAGGGCTACGCCGAGAACTGAGGGATGGAGCGAAGCGTGTATTTCGAGCACTCCACTGCGATCTGGTCCGCCTTCCCCAGCCTGGTCCCCGGCCTCCTGCTCGTCGAGAATGTGCTCCCCGATCGCGAGGTTGCCGATCGGCTGGAGCCGCTCTTCGCCCTGGCCCGCCGGCGCTTGGAGGGGGCGAGCGAGTCGGAGTTGCCGGAGGTGCAGGCGTGGCGCCGGGCCTTCAGCCAGATGGGCCTGAAGCCGACCCAGTATCGCTCGGCGGCTGAGGCGCTTCTGCGGCGTTTTCGCAAGGAGGGTACGCTCCCGACCCTGCACCCGCTTGTGGACCTCTGCAATGCGGTCTCGCTCGCCTACGCCCTGCCTGTGGCGGTGATCGATCTCGACCAGGTTGAGGGCTTCATCCAGGTGCGCCACGCCGACGGCGATGAGCTGTACCTGGCCTTCAGCGGCGAGATCGAGCACCCTGAGCCGGGCGAGGTGATCTTCGCCGATGGGGCGCGGCAGGTCCATGCCCGTCGCTGGACCTTCCGCCAGAGCAGGCGCTCGACAGTGAGCGATGGCACGCGCCGGGCGCTGATTGTGAGCGAAGGGCTTCACCCCACTGCCCCCGCGGATGTCGCCGCGCTGCTCGAGGCCCTGGAGCGTGAGCTCGCTGCCTGCGGCTTCGCGCCCTCGCGCCGGGCGATCCTCACGGCGGACGCGGCGCGCTGGAGCAGCGGGGCATTTTGAGTAGGCACAATGCCCGGCGCACGCTTGGTGGTGGCAGTCCACTTGCTACTACAGGCTGTCCGCAGGTGTATTTGGGGGTGCCCGCACCGATGCGTTGCACCGAGATGAAAGGAGCGAATATGCCTCGCCCCGCAATCGGCCTGCTCGTCCTCGCCCTGCTCACGCTCAGCCTCGCCCTGCCGACCACCGCCGCCCGCGCGCAAGACGCCGAACTGCCCGCGCTCGCGGAGATCACCTCGATGCGCGTGGACTATGTCGCCACCTTCAACGGCGAGCCGGGCATCGTCTGCCAGGATGAGTGGGCCTCGGCATCGCGGTTCCACAGCACCTGCTTAGAGTTGGTCGATGCCCAATTCCCTGAGATCGGGATCGATTTCGTCGCCGGCCGGGTGAGCGAGTATGTCTATTACGACGGCATAGCGTACAGCCGCCTAAACGACGAGACGGTGTGGCTCTCCGCGGCGGACCCCAACTACGATCCGAATAACACCCTGATCAACATCCACTTCAGCGGCTACACCGATCCCTGGGACGCCGTTGTCACCAATGTGGGCCGGGTTGATGTAGGGGGCACACCGGCGACGCAGTACCAGTTCTGGTCGCTGGACACAGAACTGAACGAGGAGAGCGGCGGCCAGTACGTGTACGATGTCTTCGTCTCCGACGAGGGCTTCGTGCTGAAAGATCAGGTAAGCAACCGCGGGAACTTCCCCATGGGCGAGGGGGAGCTGGCCTTTATCTGGACGTACAGGGATTTCAACACGGCGATCAGCGTAGCGCCGCCGCCCGCCGAGAGCGTTAGCACTGCGAGCGTCTCCGGGCTGCGCCTCGGGCCGAGCGTGCTGCTCCACCGCTAGCGAGCCGGGGCTGGCGCCCCGCACCCCGCCGCGGGGCGCTGCCCCGAATCAGTGCCACCTGCACGGTGGGTGATGTTGCGAGTGGGCTCCGCCCCTCGCGCCCCCCGCCGGGGCATCATCTGCGCGGTGAGTGGCACCTGGGCGGTGCGAGCCTCTGCAGGCGGGCTTCGCCCCCTACACCCCCGGCAACGGGCTGGTGCCCGCTCCCGGCCCGGGGCGCTGCCCCGAAGCAGTACCACCTGCACGGTGAGTGGTGTTGCGAGCGGGCTCCGCCCCTCGCGCTCCCCGCCGGAGGGGGCGGCTGCCCCCTCCGGACCACCCCCAAGCAGGACGGCCGTACCGTGCCATCGGCCGGCAGCGTACCC
>DAOUGF010000750.1:0-3223 GCA_034429295.1 Chloroflexaceae bacterium | reverse complement strand
ACTGGCTTCCTACTTGGGGTCCAGGGGCGAGGCCCCTGGCGCGGGGGGTGTCGGGGGGCGTGCGTACGCCCCCCGACAAAGTATGGGGTGTGGGGCAGCAGCGCCCCGCTACTTGATAAACTCGTTCGTCAGCGCAGCGTCCACATCCACCGACCCCGCCAACAACCCCGCATCCCGCATAAACTGCTCGGTCGCCCGCCAGAGCTCAGCATCGCTGTAACCAAGGCCCTCGCTGGTCGTCTTCTCGCTATACCAGTAGGGCAGCGTCTCCTGGAGCACCTGCCGCTGCAGCGTGGGGTCGCCGAGGGTCGCCTCGGGGATGAAGGAAAGGCTCAGCTCGAAGGCCTCGTCAGGGTTATCGAGCGTGTCGCGGAGGCCGCGCACCGACGCGGTGATGAAGCTCCGTACGAGCTCGGGCTCCTCGGCGACCAGCCGCTCGCTGACGATGATCCCGTTGGCGGCGAGGTTATAGACGTCGGCCACCCGCAGCACATCCACCTCCTCACCCTGCTCCCGGAGGATCACCGGCTCGTTCATGGCGTAGCCGATCGCCACCGGCACTTGGTCCTCCAGCACGGCCTGGGCCTGGGTGAAGCCGATCTCCTGCACCGTAAAGGCCGACTCGTCGAGGTTGTTCGCGTAGCGCAGGGCCAGCAGCCCGTAGAGGCTCTCGCCGAAGTTGCCGGGGATGCCAACGGTTTGCCCTCGCAGGTCGTCGGCACTCTTCAGGCCGGTAGCGGCCTTAGCGAAGAAGACGATCGGGAACTCCTGGTAGAGGGTCATCACGGTTATCACCGGGATGCCCTGTTGGCGGGCGAGGAGCGTGGAAGTGCCGGAGGCAGTGGCGAACTCCACCTGGCTCTCGGGCCAACCGGCGACCCGCTGCACCACATCATTCTCGAAGTTATAGTCGAAGCTCACCTCGAGCCCAGCCTCGGCGAAGTAGCCCTTCGCCGCCGCCACGTAGTAGGGCGCGAACTGCACATTGGGGATGTACGACATCGCCAGCGTCACCTTGCGCAGGTTGGACGCGGCGGGCGCCTCGGTGGGCGCCTCGGCGGGCGCTTCGGCGGCGGGCACCTCGGTGGGCGGGGCGGCAGGAGCCTGGCTGCAGGCGGCGAGCACCAGGGCAACCAGGGCGATCAGCGAGAGACGGCCAAGCATATCATTCCCCCATCAATCTGTGTGGCAAGTCGTAGGGGCGGCCGCATGGGCCGCCCCTTCCTGTTGGTCCCCTATGAGATAGGCTCCCATGTCACCAGGAGTCGCTCCAGGAGGTTCGCTGCGAGGTAGAGCCCCAGCGTGATCGTGGCGAGGGTGAGCAGGGCAACAAAGATCAGCGGCGTGTCGAAGAGGCCGCGAGCGATATTGATCATCGCGCCGAGCCCCTCGCGCCCGGCCACAAACTCGCCCACCACCGCGCCGGTCGTGGCGAGGGCCAGCCCGGTGCGCACACCGCCGAAGAGCACCGGCAGGCTCAGCGGCGCCTCTACGAAGCGCAGCATCTGCCAGCGCCCCGCCCCGCTGATCAGCGCCATCTCCCGCAGCTCCCGCGGGATGGAGCGGATTGCAACTACGGTGCTGATCAGGATCGGCAGGAAGGTGATCAGCGCCGCGATCAGCAGCTTCGAGCGCAGCCCGGGGCCGAACCAGAGGATCACAAGCGGCGCCACGGCGACCACGGGAATAGCCTGGCTGGCCGCCAGCACTGGCGCCAGCGCTCGCTCGAGCCAGGGGAGCTTCGCGAGCAGATAGCCCACGCTCAGCCCCAGCACTAAGGCGATGCCGAAGCCGCCCAGAGCTTCCACCAGCGTGGCCGAGGTGTGCTGCCAGAGGATGCCGCTGCCTGCCGCCTGCAGGAAGCGCTCGGCCACCAGCGCGGGGCCCGGCAGAATGAACGGCCGGTAGCCGCCCGCCACAACCACCAGCTGCCAAAGGGCCAGTAGGCCCAAGATCGTCACTGGCAGCCCCGCCCAGCGCAGCTCCAGCTGCAGCCACCTGCGCCCTCGCCGAGCCGGCTCGCTCCGCCGCATCGGCAGTGTCTGCTGCATTCGTTCCTCCACAATCAAAAAGCCCCGAGTGCGCTAGGCACCTCGGGGCGATCACTCACCAGACAGAACATAGAGCCACACTGTGACACTATGCCGGCAGCCGCCGTCGCCTCAGCTTGGCCTGGCATCTGCCACGGCGCAAGTGGGCGCTGCGCTGCGTGCGTCTGGATCTTCTTTACATCCGGACTGTAACCGTCGGCCCCGGAGTTTCACCGGATCATGCGTGCCTCGCAACACGCTCGTGGGCTGTACCACCGATCGGGAATTTCACCCTGCCCCGAAGATCGTTTGTTAACCGGAAGAATACCACCCGCCGCCGTTCACTGTCAAGAAGGTCGCACGACCTAGTACTTTCGTCGGTCCCATGGTTGATACCGGCGGTTACTGTCAAGTGCTACCATTGTTGGGTCCTTGCATCGTCCTAGTCTCTCTCGTTTCAGGAGGAATCATGCCCGCCACGCTCCGCCGCCTTATCGCAGCCATCGCGTTCTCCCTTGTGCTTGTTCTCGCCGCCTGCGGCGGGCAGCAGGCGCAGGTTCCACCCACCGAGGCCCCCGAGCCCACCGAGGCGCCGGCGCCCACCCGCACACCCCGCCCTACCCGTGAGCCCACCCGCGAACCCACTCGCGAGCCCACCGAGGCGCCCGAGCCCACTATAGCCAGCACCAACTCCAGCGGGGAGATCCTGGACGTCCAGTTCGGCGACCTCGCGACCTACACACACTCCTCCGGCGTGTTTTCGCTCGATATCCCCGAGAACTGGACGCTCCAGAACAACGACAAGCCCGACGAGATTATCCATATCTGGACCGACCCCACCCGCAACGGCGGCTTGATCGTCGATATCTTCGAGGATGAGACGGTCTACACCAGCGAGGAGTTGGTCGAGATCCTCTCCACCTTCCTCGAGAGCAGCTTCGGCACCGAGCGCGAGTTCAGCATGGGCGAGCCGGCCGAGCAGAGCGACGGCAGCCAGCTGATCGTCTGGACTTACCTCGCCAAGGCCGACAACGATGCCGACGTCGAACTGCTCGGCAACAGCTTCATCGAGCAGCGCGAGAACAAGGTCTCCATCCTCACCACCCTCGTGCCCAGCGAGCAGTTCGACCAGACCGTTGAGTTCACGAACGAGATCATCAACACCTACCGCATCGACCCGTCGGCCCCGCTGA
>DAOUGF010000749.1:0-1569 GCA_034429295.1 Chloroflexaceae bacterium | reverse complement strand
GCCCAAAAGGGGTCACTTTTCAGGGTCTGCGCCACTTTTGTTGATGTTTATGCCGGGAGCGGCATGACGCGGGCGCGGAGCAGCTCGAAGCCGGCGCGGCCGTACATCTGGCGCTTGATCGCCTTGAGGCGGTTGATCTGGCCCTCGGTCTGGCCGTTGCTCCAGGGTAGTTCGAGGGCGGCGCGTACCGCCGCGAGATCCTGCTCGAGCCCCTCGGCGAAGCGCACCAGCTTTGCCAGGCCGCTCTCTCTGGCCTGCACTAGCCAATCGTCGAGTGCCTCCACGCGGCGCTCGCAGACAAGGCCGAGGAAGATGCAGGAGAGTCTGCGCAGCCTCTGGAGTAGCGGACTGTGCGGGTGGAGCCTGAGGAACGTCTCGCTGGGCTCACGCCGGATCAGCTCGATCGCTAGACGACGAGGGCCGGGCAGCCGTAGCGGCTCGGGCACGGCGGTGTCAGAGACTGGGCGCTGTCCCGCGGCTTTATGCTTTCGCCACGGCTGCACCGCTCGCCCCACGGTGCGCGCCGTACCGCTGTAGCCGTGCTGCTCGACCAGATGCTGGTGGAGATCGGCGACCTTGTGGCAGCCCTCGCGCCAGAGCCTCCAGAGCACCTCGCGATAGGGCGCCATCGGATGCGGGAGCAGGCGATGGCGACGGGGCGGTACTCCACCCGCGCGCACATACCGCCGCACCGTCTTACGCTCAAGGCCAAGTGCGCGGGCAATGGTCTTAAAACCCTCGCCCGCTTGGTGGCGCCTCACCGCCTCCTCGGCCAGCTCCGCCCAGCGCCTGGAGGCGGTCGGGCGCGGCGGACAGCGTCCCAGCGGCGGGGCGGCCTCGGGCAAGGCCGGTAGCGAGACCTCGGCAATGACCGGGGCGGCCGCATTCAGCTCGCGCTGCAAGACCGGGCGCTGTGACTCGCACACCTGTTCGAGGCAGTCGCGCAGGTTGCGCACCAGGTGCCAGCGGTCGGCGACCTGTCGAATAGGGGCCGCACCATTGGTCAGCGCTTCGGCATAGAGCCCGGAGCGGTCGCGCGTGCCGATCTTGATCGTCGGATGCCGGCGCAGCCACTCGGCCGTCGAGGCGGCATTTCGATCCGGCAAGAGATCGCAGAGCTGTCGGTGCTCGAGATCCACGATGAGCGTGCCGTAACGGTGCCCACGCCGATACGCCCACTCGTCGACGCCGATCACCTCGGGCGGGATCACCGGTTGCGCCGACACTTCCAGTAGACGCCGGATCAGCGTCCTCCCGCTCAGGGGGACACTCATGTGCTGCCCAAGCCGTGCCCCAGGGCGCCCGCCGAGCGCATGGGCGAGCCGTTTCGCGAACGCTCGCAGCCGCTCGGTCATCCGCGCATACGGACGCGCCACATTCGCTAGCCGCTCACTGAAATAGCGCTTCGGGCACTCGGCCACCTCGCACCGGAGCCGGCGCACCGTGAGCACGAGTCGCAGGGCGTGCCCGATGCAGGGCAGGTCGCGCAGCTGGCGCGGATAGCGGCTGTGCACTCGCCGGGAGAGCGTCCCGCAGCTGGGGCAACGCGGTGCGCGCTGGCGGCTCTCC
>DAOUGF010000748.1:0-3258 GCA_034429295.1 Chloroflexaceae bacterium | reverse complement strand
CCCTGCCGTGCCGGTACGGCCGCGCGGCCCCGTTGAGCTCCCCAGTGTGATGACGGTGCGCGAGTTCTCCGAGGCCACCGGCATCGGCGCCTCCGAGATCCTTAAGGCGCTGATGAAAGGCGGCGTGCTCGCCACTATCAACCAGCAGATCGATTACGAGACCGCAGCGCTGATCGCGGCCGACTTCTCGATCGAGACCACCGAGCATGTGCCTGAGCAGCTCGCCGGGATCGTCGAGAATGTGAAGGATGTGCTCGAGGCCCAGGACAGCGCAGATCTGCGCCCGCGGCCGCCCGTGGTCACGATCATGGGTCACGTGGACCACGGTAAGACCAAGCTGCTCGACGCGATCCGCTCGTCGCATGTGGCCGAGGGCGAGGCCGGCGGTATCACCCAGCACATCGGCGCCTACCAGATCGAGATCAACCATCGCAAGATCACCTTCCTGGACACGCCGGGCCACGAGGCGTTCACCGCGATGCGGGCCCGCGGCGCCCAGGCGACGGATATCGTCGTGCTGGTGGTGGCCGCCGACGACGGTGTGATGCCCCAGACGCTGGAGGCGATCGCCCACGTGAAGGCGGCCGGCGTGCCGATGATCGTCGCCATCAACAAGATCGACCTGCCTACCGCCAACCCTGGCCGCATCAAGGAGCAGCTGGCGGCGAACGGGGTCTATGTGGAGGATTTCGGCGGCGACGTGCCCTCGGTGGAGGTTTCGGCGCGCAACAATATCAACATCGACGGCCTGCTGGAGATGATCCTGCTGGTGGCCGACCTGCAGGACCTGAAGGCGAACCCGAACGCGCCCGCGGTCGGTACGATCATCGAGGCCGAGCTCGATAAGAACCGCGGCCCTGTGGCCACCGTGCTGATCCAGAACGGCACCCTGCGCCCCGAGGATAACGTGCTCGTGGGCAGCGTGGCCGGCAAGATCAAGTCAATGTTCAGCGACAGCGGCAAGCGCCTGCGCTTCGCCGAGCCCTCGACACCGGTCGAGATCCTCGGCCTTGAAGGCGTGCCCCAAGCCGGCGACATCCTGCAGGTGATGGACGACCTGTCGGTGGCCCGCGAGATAGCGCTGCAGCGCCAGCGGCAGTCGCGCCTGGAGGCGATCGCCACCCCGTCCCGCGGCACCTCGCTGGAGGATCTCTTCAGCAAGGTGCAGCAGGGCCAGGTGAAGGAGCTGAATGTCATCCTCAAGGCGGACGTCCAGGGTTCGATCGGCGCGATCGAGCACCAGTTCAACCAGCTGAACAGCTCGCAGAGCGAGGTGCAGATCAAGGTCATCCACAAGGGCACCGGCGCGATCACCGAGGGCGACGTGAACCTGGCGGTGGCCTCTCAGGCGATCATCATCGGCTTCAACGCCCGCCCCGACCCGGCGGCGCGCCGGGCGGCCGAGCAGCAGGGCGTGGACATCCGCTTCTACAACATCATCTACCAGCTCACCGACGACATCAAGAAGGCCATGGTCGGTATGCTGGCGCCAACCTTCAAGGAGGTGGTGGAGGGCTACGCCGAGGTGCGCAACACCTTCCGCCTGCCCAGCCGCGAGGTGGTGGCCGGCCTCTACGTGACCGATGGCAAGGTGACGCGCTCGGGCCAGAACGTGCGCGTGCTGCGCAGCGGCGCGGTGATCCACGACGGCAAGATCAGCAGCCTCAAGCGCTTCAAGGATGATGTGCGCGAGGTGACGGCCGGCTATGAGTGCGGCCTGGTCGTCGAGGGCTTCACCGATGTGCAGGTGGGCGACAATATGGAGTTCTACCGCCAGGAGCGGGTGGAAGGCAGCTTCTAGCCAATGGAACATGCACCATGTACAATGGCGCCTGCGCTTATGGTGCATGGTGCATGTTCCATTTCGCATCTCTGATGTCAAAACAGCGGCTCCGGCAGGTAGCCGACGAGATCCAGCGGATCGTCGGCGAAACCATTCAATATGAACTGAAGGACCCGCGGGTGGGCTTCGCCACCGTGACGGGGGTGGAGGTGAGCGCCGACCTGCAGCGAGCCACCGTCCGCGTGTCGATCATGGGCGATCCCGCCGAGCAGGCCGCGACGATGGAAGGCCTGCAGCGGGCCCGCGGCTTTTTGCGCAAGCGCGTGGCCGAGGAGATGGGCCATATGCGCTTCATCCCCGAACTGCGGATCGTCCACGACACCTCCCTCGACTACAGCCTCCGCATCGAGGAGGTGCTGCGGGAGGTGGAGGAGCAGCGCAAGGCGAATCCGCCCAAGATTGACGAGGAGTAGATGACGGGTGGCCTCCGGCAGCGCCGATAGGTCTCATCCGGTCGCCATGGCATCGATGGACGGTCCCGACGCCTATTTCAAGAAGCGCATCCCCTACACCGTGAGGGGCCAGCGGTTCGAGTTCGATGTGGGCCACACGCTCTTCTCATCGTTTCAGGTGGACGATGGAAGCGATCTGCTGCTGCGGACGATCGAGCCGGCCAACGAGCCGGCCCGGATCCTGGATCTGGGCTGCGGCGTGGGGGTGCTCGGCATCACCCTGGCGCGGCGCTACCCGGCGGCCGAAGTGGTGATGGCCGATGTGAATCTGCTGGCGGTGCGCTACACCAGGCATAACATGGCGCTTAACGGCATAGAGCGCGGCTCGGTGATGGGCAGCGTGGGCCTGGAGTCGGTGCCCGAGGGGCCATACGATCTGATCGTCTCGAACATCCCGGCCAAGATCGGCGATCTGGCGATCGAGCAGGAATTTGTACTCGGGCCCCTGGAACGCCTGGCGCCCGGCGGCGAATACTGGTTCGTCGTGGTCAGCGGGCTCAACCATCTCATCCCGCGGCTTGGACCACGGCACAACCTGCGGCTGAAAGAGATCAAGAAGCGGGCTGGACACACGGTTTATCGCATCATGAGCCGATGATCTATACCGACTATCTCGCCGCAGCGCCCGCGTTCAGAGCGCAAATCGACCAGGCCCAGCGGATTCTGCTACTCACCCATGTGAACCCGGACGGCGACGCGATCGGCTCGCTGCTCGGCGCAGCCCACGCCCTGCGGGAGCTTGGCAAGGAGGTGATCTGCCTGATCGCCACGCCCGCGCCCAGCTACACCGCCGCTCTCCCCGGCATCGAGTGGCTCAGCCTCTACCAGCGGGGCGACCCGTTACCGGCGGTCGATCTGACCTGGATGCTCGACACGGCGACCCCGGCGCGAGTCGGCGCTATCGCCGAGGAGCACGGGGCAGCCCTGCTCGCCGGCCCGCTGATCATCACCGACCACCACGTG
>DAOUGF010000747.1:0-7459 GCA_034429295.1 Chloroflexaceae bacterium | reverse complement strand
GGCGGGCAGGAGCGGGAGCACCGCAACTTCGGCCACCAGCTGCTGGAGAAGGGCCCGCGCATGGATCGCTTCGCCGAGGGGCTCGAGGTGATCACACGGCTGCTGCGGAGCGACGAGCCGACTAGCTACGAGGGCCGCTACTACCAGATCCACGACGCTATCCTGTTGCCGCGGCCGCAGCGCCCCGGCGGCCCGCCGATCGTGATCGGCGGTAACGGCCCGCGCCGCACGCTGCCCCTGGTGGCCCGCTACGCCGACGAGTGGAACGCCGTATTCCTGCCGCCCGCCCGCTTCGTCGAGCTGAACGAGCAACTCGACAAGCTGATCGCTGCCGCGGGGCGCCGGCCGGAGCAGGTGCGCCGCACGATGATGACCGGCTCCTTCTACGGGCGCGACGATGCCGAGGTGCAGGCGCAGCTCGCCGGGCGCAACAAGGATGAGGTGAAGGCCCGTGGCGGGCTGGTGGGCACCGCCGACGAGGTGGCTGCCCAGATCCGCGCCCTCGGCGAGGCCGGCGTGCAGCGGGTGATGGTGCAGTGGCTCGCGCTCGACGACATCGAGCGCCTGGAGCACTTCGCGGCCCACGTGCTGCCACAGGTGACAGGGTGACCGGGTGACAGGGTGACCGCCTCGCTGCGCTTGGCTAGGGGACACGGGGACAAGGTGATCGCCTCGCTGCGCTCGGCTACCAAGGACCACACTTGTCACTCGATTGGTATGGCCGAAGCGTTCGCCTCGAATAGCGTCTGTACCACACGGGCTACTTGGGGTGAATGCTTCGGCCTTACGGGCCTGAGGGTAGGGACAAGGTGACATCCTTACGGTGCCGATAGGTGTCACCTTGTGACCCTGTCACTCTGTCGCCCTCGCACGCTAATGAAATCGAGCTGGCAGACGACCCTCTGGATTATGTTCATAGCCCAGCTGCTCTCGGCCATGGGCTTCTCGGTGACCTTCCCATTCCTGCCGCTCTACGTGGCGGAACTGGGCTCAGCCACCGGCACCAGCGTCGAGTTCTGGACGGGCATGGCCTTCAGCAGCCAGGCCGTCACAATGGCGATCGCCTCGCCGATCTGGGGCTCGCTTGCGGACCGCTTGGGCCACAAGCTGATGGTGGAGCGGGCGATGTACGGCGGCGCGCTGCTCCTACTGCTGATGGGCTTCGTGCGCTCGGCGGAGGAGCTGGTGCTGCTGCGACTCATCCAAGGCGGCGTCACAGGGACGATCGCGGCCGCGAACGCCATGCTGGCCGCCATAGCCCCACGGGAGCGACTGGGCTTCGCCATGGGCACCCTGCAGATGGGCCTCTGGAGCGGCACAGCGGCCGGGCCGCTGCTCGGCGGGGTGCTGGCCGACCTGCTCGGCTTTCGCGCCCCGTTCTATCTCACCGCAGTGCTGCTGCTCGTTTCCGGGTTGCTGGTGACGCTGGGGGTGCGGGGCGGCCGGCCACAGCGGAGGGGCGAGAGGGCGCGTCAGGGGATGCTCGCAAGCTGGCAGGCGATCTTCGCCGCACCGAGCGTGCGCCTCACCTACAGCCTGCGCTTCCTGAGCAGCCTCGGCCTGAGCATGCTGCTGCCCTTCATCCCGCTCTTCATCCAGGGCCTGATGACTGGCGACGCACCGATCGGCACCTTCACCGGGCTGGTGGTGGGCGCCTCCTCCGCGGCCGGCACGGCGACGGCGATCTACTTCGGGCGGTTGGGGGACCGCACCAGCCACCGCCGCGTGCTGATCGGCTGTGCCCTCGCCAGCGCGATCTGCTACCTGCCCCAGGGTGCGGTGTGGGAGCCGTGGCAGCTGCTGGCGCTGCAGGCCATGAGCGGCGCGGCGTGGGGCGGGATCACGCCCGCGCTCAGCGCGCTGCTGGTGCGCTACACTGGCTCTGGCAGCGAGGGCGTCGTCTACGGGCTGGACAACGCGATCGTCTCGGCGGCACGGGCGGCCGCGCCGCTGCTGGGCGCCGGCGTGGTGCTCGCCTTCGGCCTCCGCGGCATCTTCGTCCTCACCGCCGCGATCTACGGGGTGGTGGCGCTCCTCGCCACGATAAGCCTGCCCGAGCCGCGCCCCATCGCCACGCCCGCGGAGCGGGCCTAGCGTATACCGAGAGCCAAGACCCGAGAGGTGGCGGAGCGTATAGCAGCGTCCGCGCCGCCTCACCGGCCCTGGTCCTCGGCTCGTGCGCTAATACCCTTCGAGCGCTACGTCGTCGCAGAGCACCGGCGAGAGATTGCCGGCGGCGTCGCGGAACTGGACCCGCAGCGACCAGGTGTGCCAATTCACAGCAAGCGTGTGGGGGTAGTGGCGCTCCGTCACATGCGGCTCCCAAGGGCTGGCGGGGTCGATCGGGCTCGTGTCGCTGCACGAGCGGTGGTCGGTGCGCATCTCCAGGGGTCCACCGGCGCGGCTCATGGCGAGGAAGGTCACCGGGATCTGGATCTGGTCGCCGGGCCGGCCACCCATACAGCAGACATTCGTCGGCCCCACCACGAGGCTCGCGCAGATTGGCCCGGTAACGCATCCCGCGCTGATGAGCGGGAGAGCGACAGGAGGCGGGGGTTGGGCAGCGGCGGGCGCGGCGACAAGCAGCAGCAGCGAGCAGAGAGCTGCGAGGCGGGCGATCCGGCGCATCTTCGCACTCCTGGCGTACAGGAATAGCGGATTCGGTCCCATGGTAGCAGGACCGTCAATAAGCACGACGGACATGCTCGCTAACGACTGCCGGGTGAGGGCGACTAGTGTATACTGCCGGCCTAGTACAACACTCCACATGTGAGCTGCTGGTAGGGACGACCGACGACAGACGACCGACGACCGCCCGCTGACTGCTCGTCCATGGTCTGTCGTCGGTCGTCACCCAACCTACTACCGAACTGCACAACTAGGTCGATAGTGTCCATGGAGGAGCGTGCGATGGCCAAGCTGGACGATCAGGAGATCACGACCAGGCTCGAGGCGCTCAGCGGTTGGGCCCGGCAGGGCGACGCGATCGTGAAGACCTATAAGCTGCCGAACTTCCCGGCGGCAGTGGCCTTCCTGACCCACGTGGCCTTCCTCGCGGAGGCCGCCAACCACCACCCCGATATCGACATCCGCTACAACAAGGTGACACTGTTGCTGAGCACCCACTCCGACGGCGGCATTACCGAGAAGGATTTTGCGCTGGCCGAGCAGGCCGACGAGCTGATGGGCTAGGGCAGGGTGAAGCCTGGTGACCACAGCGAGGCGCCGCCCCTCGAACGGCGTCGTGCGCCCCTGCCGCTGATCACAGCGTTCTGTCTCGCTCTGGCGAGCCTCCCCTTCGAGCTGGTCGCTGGCCTGCGGCTCGGGCCGCTGACCCTCACCAACGTCGAGCTGCTGCTGCTCGCCGCGCTCGCCCTCTGGGCCGCGTGGCTCGCTATGGGGCGGCGACGGCCGGCGCCGCCGGGTTGGCTCGCCCTGGGCGCGGCTGTCCTGGTGGTGGCGCTGCTGCTCAGCGGAGCGCTGGCGGCCACGGAGCGGGCCGGCGCGCTCAAGTTTGCGCTGCGGCAGGCCCAAGGCGCCCTACTCGCCCTCTGCATCGCCGATACGCTGCGGCGCGGCGCCTCCCCTGCGCCCATGGCGACGGCGCTGCTCGCCGGGGCCGGCCTCAGCGCGGCCCTCGGCCTCGCCGAACTGAGCGAGGCCCCGGCGGTGATGGCCGCCCTCAGCCTCTTTAAGAGCGAGGGCACCTACATGGGCGGGCTGCTGCGCCTCAGCGCCACTTTCAGCTACGCCAACACCGCCGCGCAGTACTACGAAGCGCTGCTGCCGCTCGCCGCCCTCGCCCCGCTCGCGCTGCTCGCAAGAGGGCCGGCGCGCCAAGCTGAGGGGAGCAAGCGCCGCTTCCTGTGGCTGTTCCCGCTGGCCTGTCTCCTGCCCCTGCTCCTGCTGCTCGCGGCGATCTTCACCTACAGCCGGGCGGCGCTGCTGACGCTGGCGGCGCTGCTTTTGCTCACGCCTCTGGGCGCCTGGCGTTTCTTCGGGCCGCGAGCCGGCAGGCTGGCCGGCGCCGTCTGCGGGGCGCTGGTCGTAGTGGCATTGGGGATCGGGCTGGCCAGCCCGACCGTGCGCCTGCGGGTGGCCGAGCCCGAGGTGGCGAACTGGTTCAGCGCCCGCTACTTCGCCCCGCAGCTGGAGCCGCTGGCCCCGAACGAGGTGCGGTCGGTGCCGATCGCGGTCTTGAACGACGGCCGCATCCCGTGGGATCACCAGGGTCTGCGCCCGGTGCGCCTCGCCTACCACTGGATCGACGCGGCCAGTGGGGAGGTGGTGCGCTTCGAGGGGCGCCGCACGCTGCTGCCCCACACGGTGATGCCGGGCAGCACGGTGCAGCTCACCGCCACGATCCAGGCGCCGCCCCGGCCCGGCCGCTACATTCTGCTGTGGGATATGCTGCGGGAGTATATCGGCCGGGGATGGTTCAGCCAGATGGGCATCCCGCCCGGCCGCGTTGTGGTGGAGGTGACAGGCGCTGCGATCCCTGGCATCGCGCCACCCCCGCCCGAGCGCCCGGCTACCGCTGCCAGCATCAGTCCGCAGCCCGGGCCCCCCGGCCGCGGGGCTCTCTGGCGAGTGGCGCTCGCCATGTGGCAGGAACGGCCCCTGCTCGGCATCGGCCCCGATGTGTTTCGCCACATCTACGGGCCGCGCCTCGGCCTCACCCTCTTCGACACCCGCATCCATACGAATAGCCTCTATTTCGAGCTGCTCACCGGCGCGGGCGTGATCGGCTTGGGCACCTTCCTCTGGCTGATCGGCGCCGCGCTGATCGAAGGATGGCGGGCGCTTGCGGCGATCCGCCAGCCGACGGCCGATCGTCAGATAGGGGGTATAATCCTTCTCGCCTCCCTACTTGGTATTTGCGCGTTCCTGATCCACGGCCTGCTGGATGTCTTCCTCGCCTTCACGCCCACCTACGGGCTGCTCTGGGCGCTCCTTGGCATCGTCGGCGGGATCGCGCCACGGCCGGCGCAATAAATTCCGGCGGCGAGCTTCGTATCTACCAGTGGATAGAAGCGAACTGTCTCGGAAACAATTATGCGCATCGGCTACGAGATCACCGCCGTGAGCGAGCAGCCGTCGGGGGTGGGCACATACGCCCTTCAGCTGCTCCGGGGGATGGTGGAGGAGGAGCGGGAGCACGAGTATCTGCTGTTCTCGAACCGGCCGCACCACCGCCAGCACATCGGCGCGCTCAGCGGGCTGCACGACATGATGCGCCCCTTTCCGAGCCGCATGCTCTGGATGCAGCTGCTGCTTCCGGGGCAGCTCGGCGCGCTGCGACCCGATCTTTGCCACTACCCGAACTCGATCGCCCCGCTGCGTAGCCCCTGCCCCTACGTCATCACCGTGCACGACATGACCCTCAGCCAGATGCCGCGCTACCACCCGTGGCGCAAGCAGCTGCTCGTGCGGCCGCTCGTGCCCCTCGTGGCCCGCCGCGCCACTCGTGTCATCACGGTCTCGTCGCAGGCCCGCGACGATGTGGTGCGGCTGCTGCGTATCCCCGCCTCGCGAGTGAGCGTGATCCCCGAGGCAGCCGCTCCGATCTTTCGCCCGGTGGCCCGCGCCGAGCAGGAGCGGGTTCGGGAGCGCTATGGGCTGCGGAAACCGTTTGTGCTCTACATGGGCACCCTGGAGCCGCGGAAGAACCTGATCCGCCTGATCCAGGCCTGGCACAGGCTGCGGCAGCGCGGCGCCATCCCACACCAGTTGGTGTTGGTGGGCGCGCCCGGCTGGCAGTACGGCCCGATCTACGCCGCGGCGCGGCGCCTAGGCTACGCCGACGATGTGATCTTCGCTGGGTATCTGCCGCGGGAGGATCTACCGGGCCTGGTCTGCGCTGCCGACGCCTTCGCCTTCCCGTCGCTGGCCGAAGGCTTCGGCCTGCCGGCCCTGGAGGCGATGGCCTGCGGCACGCCGACGCTGATCTCCGACACGCCCGCCCTGCGGGAGGTGGCCGGCGACGCCGCCTTGGCCGCGAACCCACGGGATGTGGCCGCCCTCAGCGCCGCGCTCGAGCGGCTGCTCACCGATGAGCCGCTCCGCGAGCGGCTGCGAGGCGCGGGCATCGCCCGCGCCGCGTTGTTCTCCTGGCGGCGCACCGCCCGCGAGACCCTGGCAGTCTATCGCTCCGCCCTCGCCGCGCCCGCCTCGTCGCTGGCCGCCGCGTGAGCAGAATTGAGCGGCGAACATTGAGCATGGAGCGCGTTCGTAGCCCATCTCGATGTTCAGCTCTCAACTCACTCCAGCGGCGCGGCACTGCGCTTGTGCTGAAGGGAGCTCCGCGATGAGCTATCTCCAACATCATGTGGCCGAGACAGTGGTGAGCTGGCTGCGCCCTGGCGGCGTTCCAGATATCGCCGCGCAGACGGCGGGCTGGGGCCGGGAGGAGTGGGCTGAGGCGCGCCGGGCCACCCTGGTCCATGGGGTGGCGCCGCTGCTGGCTGCCCGCCTGGAGGGCCACGCTGCCTGGGAGGCGCTAGCGCCGGAGTTGCGGGCGTACTGCGCCGAGCAGCGGGCGCTCAACGGCCGCCGGGTGGCGCTGATGCGCGCCGACCTCGCGGCGATCGTGCGGGCCGCCGCTCAGGCGGGCGTGGCTGTGCTGCCGTTGAAGGGCGCGGCCATGCTGGAGCGCTACTACGCCGAGCCCGCCCTGCGCCCCATGGCCGATATCGACCTGCTCGTGCGCCCGGCCGACCTGCCGCGGCTCGACAGGGTTCTGGCGGAGCTCGGCTTTCAGGCGCTGGAGGAGACGGCGCGCCACCGCACGTACGGCCGCGGCGTGCCTGTCGTGATGGCCTGGGAGTACGAGCACCCCGACAATCCCCGCGGAGTGGAGGTACACACAAATGTGGGCGAGCGGCTGCGGGCGATCAACTACGATATCACCGAGGCGCTCTGGGCGGGCGCGGCGCCGGCCACCTTCGACGGCGCGCCCGGTCTGCTGCCGGCGCCTGCCGGGCTGCTCCACCACCTGCTCATTCATACCTGCCACAACATCATCAACCGGCGGCTGCGGCTCATCCAGCTCTACGATATCGCCCTGGTGGCGCCCGCGGTCGGCGCGGCGGAGTGGCAGGTGCTGAGCGCGGCGGCGACGCAGGCCGGCGAGGCGCGCCTGCTCTACGCGCCCCTGGCCCTGGCCGAGGGCTGCTTCGGGCCGCTGGCGCCCAAGGAGGTCCGCGAGCAACTCGCCGCCGCCACGCCAGCCACCCTGCGCCGGCTGATCGGCCGGCTCACGCCCAGCGCCGTCTCGCTCTGCGAACGCAGCGAGGCCTCGCCGCTGTTCAAGTTGGCTTGGTATCGCCCCGGCAGCGAGTGGCTCGGGGCGCTGCTGCGGGTTGTGTTGCCGGCCCCGGCCGAGTTGCGGCAGCGCTACCCGACGGCGGCCGGCGGGCTGCCGCGGGCCTACCTGCGCCATGTGCATCACACGGCCGGT